>JAHEIJ010000017.1 GCA_024639445.1 Gammaproteobacteria bacterium | reverse complement strand
GCGCAAGGATCATGGGTTTGTCGGGATCTCCCAGAAAGCGGTGCAGTTGCGGTGCAATCGGTTCGTTTGCCTCAGTACCGGTTGGTGTATGGAAACGTTCCAGATCAGTGCCAGGAGGAATAACCCGCATTAACTCAGGCTGGTAATGATCATAGAGACCGTATTGTTCTTCGATTTCATTTTGTGTGCTGGCTATGACGAGTTCTGCCGTCGCAAGCGTATCCTCCTCAGCTTCAATACGGCGTGTCATGTTATAACGTGTTTCAATTTCATTGCGCTTGAGTCCCGATGCCAGGAGTCGTCGCCGTTTGACACGGCCAAGGGAATGTCCGGTATGGACGAGCGGGATACCCAGAAGGTTGGCAAGACGTACACCAACATATCCGGCGTCGGCATAATGGCTATGAATAACATCGGGAGTGCGGCCAAGTTCGCGAATGTAGGCAAGCGCATTGTCCGCAAAAGTATCGAGATAATCCCACAGCTCTTCTTTCGGCAGGTAGGCTTCGGGACCGGCTTCAAGGCGTATGATTTGCGCCTTGTCTGAAATAGGTTCGTAAGGCCGCGAGTAATCTTCACTGATATCCGAATCAATAATGCGACGAGTCAGCAGATTGACTTGTTCAACACCGTTAAATTCGGCGAGTGTGCGCGCCAGTTCGACAACATACTTGATTTGGCCGCCGGTATCGGCATCTCGACCTAGTTCCAGGTTATTAGTCCGAATCAGGCCGTGTACACTTATCAAAAGAATGTTGACTCGTCCTGCTCTTTTCTTTCCGTGTGATATGTTATCCATATTAATGTATCAGCATGTCTTTGGTATTAAATTATCATTTATGAAGTTTTTCAATATTGGCCATGTTAAATAAATACAAGCAGAAGTAATATCGATATCAGCACAACTTCATCGGAACCTGGGAAAGTATGGGGAGGATTATTGCCCCATTCTGCCAACTTGTGACTTTATTGATATGACCTCAAGCTAATTATAGTTGGATCGAGAGAACATGAGGTAAC
Organism: Gammaproteobacteria bacterium; assembly: GCA_024639445.1. GTDB lineage: Bacteria > Pseudomonadota > Gammaproteobacteria > UBA6429 > Thiohalophilaceae > JAHEIJ01. The sequence continues at coordinate 14,875 of JAHEIJ010000017.1, read as the reverse complement.
GAACATTTATTGGGATAAATAAATGAGCCGTTCTGAATCTATATCTCTGGATAAGAAAAAGACGGACAGAATTGCCCGTCCTTATGTGGTTAAAGCTTAGATTAGAGACCAAGTTTTTCTTTTATCAGATTGATCACCGCATCGCTTGAAGTCGCATCACTGGTAATCAGTAGTCCTTCCTTATCATAGAAACCTATCAATGGTGCAGTTTTTTCGTTATAGGTTTCCAGCCGGTGACTGATGGCTTCTTCGGTTTCATCTTCACGCTGCACAACCGGGCTGCCGCACATGTCACACACACCTTCCTGTTTCGGTGGATTGCTTTTGACGTTATAAATCGCCTGGCAATCGGTATTGGAGCAGGTGCGGCGGGTGGTGAGCCGATCCAGAATGACATCGCGTGGCACGTCAATATTAACGGCCATATCCAGTTCAATGTTCAGTTTAGCCAGTAGCTCTTTCAGGGCGTCGGCCTGCGGAATGGTGCGTGGGAAACCGTCTAACAGAAAGCCTTTATCACAATCGGGTTCCTGCAGGCGGCTTTCCATGATGCCCATGATTAATTCATCGGGAACCAGATCACCGGCTTTCATAAAGGCTTCGGCCTGTTTACCGAGTTCGGTACCCGCCTGGACCGCACCACGCAGAATGTCGCCCGTGGAGATTTGAACCGAGCCATCGAGCTCGGTGAGCATCTTGGCCACGGTACCTTTACCGGCACCCGGTGCACCTAACAAAATCAATTTCATTGAAGAATACCTCTGTGGTTTATAAAAAATCTTGGCCGTGAAAGTATTTCGTCTACGGTATGGATGCGGCATTGTGCCGATTGCCACCCGTTGGATCAATTTATAAACGTTATTTGAGCACGCAGAGAAAAAACTAATCTGGTCAGGCTTCGAGTATCAATTGCTTATTGTGTCGAATCAACGCGGGATTGAAACCCGGCCACAGCATTCTGGAGGTGTTTTGTTAACAAACGGGCAGCGAGTCCCACGTGTTCTGGATGGGCGTAACTAATATACAGGTGAGTCGTATAGCTTTGTCCATGTGACAGGGGCAAGGCTATGAGTTGTCCGGACTCGAGGTGAGCCTGAACTCGATGGCGTGGTAACCAGGCAAAACCCAGACCGTGAGACACGGTGGACAGCGCACGTTCAATACTCGATACCGTCCAGCGGTGTTCTGATTCAAGCCAGCCATGATCCGCTACCTGATATTGCCCTGAGTCACGGATTACGATCTGCATCTCACGCCTCAGGTCACTGAAATCCAGTAACTTGTTTTGCTTATGCAGTGGATGGTCTGGGTGTGACACAGCAATAAATTCAATTTCTATAAGCTCATCGGCCAGCACGCTATCCGGGAGCCCGGCACTAATGACCAGGTCGGCCGTACCCTCTCGCAGTAGATCCATGGCGCCGGACAGGACCACCTCCTGCATCAGTACGCGGGTACCCCGGTCGTGGGGTGCAAAGGCCTGCAGGGCCTCCATTAGAACCTCTGTAGGAAAGGCCGCGTCCACCACCAGACGGATTTCCGCTTCCCAGCCTGCTTTCAACTCGTGTGCCAGTGTTTCCAGGGCCTCGGCATCACGCAGTAACTGGCGAGCACGCCGCAACACCACTTCACCGGCCTCGGTCAGTACCGCCCGTCGTCCTTCTATACGCAGTACTGAGACTCCGAGATTGTCCTGCAGGCGCTGTACGGCATAACTCACAGCTGACTGGCTGCGATGCAGGTGTGCGGCTGCCTGGGCAAATCCGCCCTGTTCGACTACCGCTTGCAGCGTTCTCCATTGTTCAAGGCTGACGCGTGGATGACTCATGGCCTCAAATATATCAAATAAATAGATAGGTAATAGCAGTTATTTGCGCTTTTTTATCATAAAAACTGGGTTAATACTTACACCACCTAAAACATATCGAGGGAAAACTCATGGATAAATACACAAATCTTGCAGGCCGAATTCTGCTGGCCCATATTTTTTTACTGGCCGGCCTTAACAAAATCACCGGCTATAGCGGGACTCAGGGCTACATGGAAGCCATGGGTGTGCCCGGCATGCTGCTGCCGCTGGTGATTTTGCTGGAAGTCGGGGGTGCTGTGGCGCTGATAGTTGGTTGGCAAACTCGCTGGGCTGCCTACGCACTGGCCCTGTTCAGCATGGTGTCAGCGCTGATCTTCCACAGTAATTTGTCGGATCAGATACAGATGATTCTGTTCATGAAGAACTGGGCCATGGCCGGGGGCTTGCTGGTACTCGCTGCCAATGGTGCAGGTGCCTTCAGTCTTGATCAGCGTGCCAAGGCGTAATCTCAACAACCAGCGCGGGTCAAGTACCCGCGCTGCCCACATCAACTCAAGTTCGGAGCAAAACGATGAGTCTAATGATCAAAGGTAAGTTACGGGATGACTGGTATGAGGCTGAAACGGAATCAGGTGAGTTCATACGCCAGGACTCACAGTTTAGAAATTGGATTACGCCGAATGGCCAGCCCGGGCCGACAGGTGAAGGCGGTTTTGCTGCTGAACCGGGGCGTTATCATTTATATGTTTCCTATGCTTGTCCCTGGGCGCACCGTACTCTGATCTTTCGCAAGTTAAAAAAACTGGAAGACCTCATCAGTGTGAGTGTAGTCCATCCGAATATGGGGCCGAAGGGATGGGATTTTGCTGATTATCCCGGCGCAACCGGCGACACCCTATACCGTTTTAAATATCTGCATGAAGCCTATGCGATGGCTCAGCTGGACTACAGCGGGATTGTGACGGTACCCGTCCTGTGGGACAAACAACGACACACCATCGTGAACAATGAATCCTCGGAAATCATCCGTATGTTCAACCAGGTGTTTGATAGCTGGGGTGATGCCACGCTGGATCTGTATCCTGAACCACTCCGGGCTGATATCGATGCCATCAATAACCTCGTTTACGACAATATCAATAACGGTGTCTACCGGGTTGGCTTTGCCCGTAATCAACGGGCCTATGAAGATGCATTTGATGCCTTGTTTGCCGCACTCGATGAGATAGATGCTCGCCTTGCAACACAACGCTATCTGGTTGGTCAGCAGATTACTGAAGCGGACTGGCGGTTGTTTGTCACGCTTGTCCGGTTCGATGCGGTGTACGTGGGTCACTTCAAGTGTAATCTGCGTCGTATTGCCGACTATCCAAATCTTTCAAATTATTTACGCGAGTTGTATCAAATACCCGGAATTGCCGAGACAGTTAATCTCTCCCATATCAAGCAACATTATTACTACAGCCACACTGACATTAATCCAACGCGAATTGTGCCCAAAGGGCCGGTGCTGGATCTCGATTCAGCACATAATCGAGGAGAATTGTAATGAACACGGTGTTAAAAACAAAATCCCGGATTGAGGTCCAGCCTGGTCAATTGACAGTTGAGGGCGATGGCGCTGAAGTCGTGCGATTATTTCCCTTGCGCAGTGGCCGAATGAATTACGATCCCTTTGTCCTGTTCGATCATTTTTTTCTCGAGGCAGGGACCGGTTTTCCGACCCATCCGCATCGTGGCTTCGAGGCCATTACCTATTTGTTTGAAGGTGGCATGCAACACAAGGATAACCTTGGGAATGATTCCACCATGGCTGCCGGTGGTGCACAACGATTCACCGCCGGCGCGGGAATTGAGCATTCTGAAATGCCAGACGGGACAAGCAGCGGCATCCAGTTATGGATAAATTTGCCCAAAGCCTTAAAAATGATTCCGCCGGATTACCAGGCGGTGGCCGCAGGACAAATACCCGAGCAAACGATTGATGGGGGAACAAGACGAATCATTGTTGGAGAAGGTTCGCCGCTGACAATACACACGCAAGTACGCTACGAGGACATCACATTACATTCGGCGGGATTATACCAGGCATCTTTTTCAACTGATGAGCAAGGACTGATCTATGTTGTTGAAGGTGAAGTCCAGTTTGAGGGCCATTGCGTTAAGCAGCAACAGGCGGCCTATTTTGGCAACCTCGACGCCCTGAGCCTAAGTAGCGAGGCGGGCGCCCGAGTAATGTTGTGTGTCGGTCTACCCCATCACGAGCCCATACGACAGTATGGTCCTTATGTCGATTGAGAATGCCTCAGGATAAAGTGAATCGTTTGTTGTGCAATGAACATCATTCTGGAGCAACAGTCGACTGACTGTAGCTGATTCGATCCGGCGCGACCGCCCCGGCTGAAAGGATAAAGGTCATTGCCTCGTCCATACTCCAGTCAGTGGAAATCAGATCCTCCAGTGGGACGATTTCCATATACCCGGAGGTGGGGTTGGGCGTGGTTGGCACATAGACAGCCGCCAATTGTCGGCCTGTGTTAGCGTCCTCCATCACCTTGGTGACGAATCCGACAGTGCGCATCCCCGGATGGGGAAATGCGATAAGAACCACGCGCTGGATATTCTCCGGTTTACTTTTTAATACCCCAATCAGTTTACTCACGGCTCCGTAAACAGTCTGGACCACCGGGATATGGTGCATCAGTTTGTCAACCAGGCTGAGGATGCGTTCGCCAATCACCTTAGAAGCCACCCAGCCGAGCAGATACAGGGCAAGCAGGGTTAGCAAAATGGCGAGAATTGACTGGAACCAGGGCGCTACCATCCATTCTGCAATAATCGGGCTATGCTGTTGAAGGGTTTTGGAAACGGCCATTGCCCAGGGAAGCCCCAGGCTGGAGAGTTGAACAAAAAAGAATTTGAAGACCAGCCAGGTAATCCACAGAGGAATGACCGACAAGATACCGGTCAGCAAATAGCGTTGAGCATTTCTCATCTTAATACAATATCAGAATTTCGTAATATTAATTACCTACGATAACATCATAGCATTCTTGACTGTCGAACTTGTGCATTAGATATTAATTAATTGCCCGGATAAGGGACGACAGTTTTGTCGATCGACATGTGGAAAATCACACCTGTTAATCAAATTTCTAGTAATGCATCTTAAGTTGTTGTTAATCATTACTGACAAGGATTGCAACTTGCTACTTGTTTTAATCGAAATAAAAACTGCTTGCCAGTTACTGTCGGATGCGATAATTTCAGAGAGGTTTCTTGGGGTTAGCTGCTGGTTACCCTCATCAGCAGAAATATGATCTAGTGTGATTATTCTCCCGGGAGAATGAACTTGTAGTGTTGGGATTCCTCGTTATCAACCCGAACCGGATGTTCGCGGCCTTGAGTACATGCAATGGGGAAGTTGTAAATTTCTATTCCTGTGATGCAATAATAAACGTTCGCAAAGCTGAAGCGAGGAATAGTAGTGAGTCTTGCTCATGGGGGAGGAGCGAGTGGTGGATGTGCCTGATTCAGATGAGTCGACAGAGCTTCAGCCTACGGTTGAAGAACAGGTGGCTGCCCCTACAATTTCTGCCGCTGCCCGGCGGATCCTCCTGATCCTTGATGAACTAAAAGCCAGCCGTGCCGGTGCTATTGTTTATCAACAGATTGAACTTATCCTGAAGGATTCGGAACAGGACCATGCTGAACGTGAACAGGTGTTTCGCTATTGGTTATCCAGTTTGCTTGATGCTTATTCACAGCACTTGAAGCAGGATACACCTTTATACGTACAAACCAGACTGATTCAGAAACAATTACAAAATCCCTTAGCACTCACTGAACTCAAGTCCCTGCGCCGTTATATTGATATGTACACCATGCATAGTGCGCGGTTGCAACACTATGATCATAGTGTACTGCAAAAAGCGATTCAGCCATTAATGGCCTACTATACGGTCAACAGTAACTCAGCTACTGACCCGCAGGAAACCGTGGTTGCTCCAAAGCCGGGTGATAATACTGAGCAACAAACAGCTGTAGATGCCCCGGTTGATGAATCACTCTCGCCGTCAGATCCGGACATGGAACGAAAACTTGCTTCCACCTATCGTCGCTATTTGAATACCCAACAACAGAATGCCGAGAAAGTTCAGCAAATCCTGGCACAGCGGATTCAGGAAACGATTGAGGAAAACAGACAGTTCGGCAGCATGCTGGATAGCGTCAGTAACGGCCTGCAGGAAGCGGAAAATATGCAGGATATTCAGGTGCTACGTAAGTGCTTGCTGGAAGATGTCTCCTCATTGTCGCAAACGCACCATACCTTGGTTAACAAACTAAGTGAGACGAAGAGTTATTTGCGAATGATAGAGACTGATAGTCGCAAGCTCAGTGATGAATTGGCGCGCGTCAGAATGCTGAGCATGACCGATGAGTTAACTGAATTGCCAAACCGGCGTGCTTTCATGCGCAGGTTGGAAGACGAGGTAGGTCGCACCAAGCGTTATGGTTTTCGCATGGTGCTAGTGATGCTTGATCTGGATAATTTTAAAACCATTAATGATCATTTCGGCCATGCTGGTGGCGATACAGTGTTGCGTACCTATGCCAATGACATCCTCACGGTATTTCGGCAACATGATATGGTTGCCCGTTATGGAGGTGAAGAGTTTGCTGTAGTATTGCCAAATACGGATGAACATGGTGCGCAAGCTGCCTTGAACAAGGTTCGTCGCCAGGTTGCAGAAACCCGCTGTGTCAATGAAGAAGATGTAATTGAAGTACCCACGTTTTCTGCTGGTATGACAATGTATGTGAATGGGGACGCTCCGGAAAACTTGATTCAGCGTGCTGACGATGCGTTGTACACTGCCAAAAGACTTGGCCGTAACCGAATTGAAGTCAAATATGGCTTGGCGGCGGACAATAATCCGGTAAAGCTTGAACCGGCAGTGAATGAAAGTAACAACAACTAGTTGTTAACGATAATGCAGGTTGTTTGCTATTTAAGTTGAGATCTTTAGTGAAGTAATCTTTTTTTGAGAAAAAGTTTAAATCTAATTACTCACCCCGATTAAAATCCTTACCGCATTGCCAACACAATTCAAAGTTGGCCGGGTTACGTTCTCCGCATTGCCGACAATATGTCCATTCCACATCAGAAGGAGTGGATTCATATTTCCTGATGATTGTTTCTGCCAGTGATTTGTCGCGTTCATCCTCCAGCCAGATTTGGGGGTAGGCCTGTTCAAAAGGAATTTCACCGCTCGCACCCTGGGCATAGGTGTTGAGGATTTGTGCTGCGACACCTGCCTGTTGAAGTAAGTTAACCAGAAGGTGGGCTTCGGGTAGATTGCTGGCAGAATATACTTTTAACATGCGACAAGCATAAGCCCTTGCTGCGAACCGTGTATGCGATTTATCACTTTACAAGCAAGAATGGTGAGCAGCTCAATGGAGAGATTTATCAATTGCCTGATAAAGCGGACAAATTTTAATCATTGCATGTTTTACAGATTAAAAAAATTAATGAACCGGTAGTTTTTTACGCAGCTCGTCCCGATCAAACCACCACTCATCCTGTACCAGTACGTCAATAACCGTAGCCATGCGTGGTAAAAATTCGCCTGGTTCCTTGAGATGCAATTTATCCATCCAGGCTCCGAGTTCGGCCTGGGTGCTGACATTGCTGTGACGCTTTGCAACCTGACCGATAATGTTTTGCGTCAGAAAGGTAAGACTGTGATGTTTGTCCTCAGCTGCCCGAATATCAGCAATGTAGTGAGCAGTTATGGCGGCTACTGCGGCACCATCCGAATCATCCGGTGTTTCCTCTACGATATGTTGCAGCATGGCGATCGTCGTGTCGGGTTGAATCGGGAAGGTTATGGCCAACCAGACACCCTGGCCCAGCGCTGCTAATGATGCCGGCTGTTCGGTTTGAAACAAAACATTGTAGGATTCGACTGCTTCCTGCCACTGTTCAGTGTTAATAAATACCATAAGTGCTTCGCGTGCCGTGCTCCAGGCTTCCTCTTTGCGGTCCAGGGCCAGCAGGGTTTCTGCGATATCGAGTTGAACGCGAGCACGGTCAATCTCAGTGGCAGTAGCAGGTAATTCCGCCAGGTGCTGCTGGTACAAGCTCAGTTGCTTTTCCAGTGATTGAGGGTCTGTTTCAGGCCCGGTCAGTTGGGTCCCGAACAGGCTGGTCTCCAGTTCGTTATCGCTCATGTGTTACTCCAGAAATGTCTGTCTAAAAAGGAAAGCGCGCTATTATATTGGGGTCGGGGCGGGAATAACAGCAAGCTATTGGTAGCAGGGTAGACGTTGTCGGTACTCAGAAAAGTTACCAAAACATTATTTAGTTATGCCTTACCCCTGTACTAAACAGGGTTTCCACATCCAGCCATATGCCCTTGTTTGTCATAAGGGATTGGATCTCGGCTAGATGTTCAACCCTGAAACGTCCCAGTTGTTCTGCATCCAGTTTTTCAAGATAGCCTCTGAATCCACTACTGTAGATAATTTCCCACCAGTCTTCCGGTTGATTAAGGTGATAACCGAGCTGCTCCTTAATGACTTGTGTCTTTGTGAAACCAACCGATTCGAGTAGCTCCTGACATTCCTGTTCAGTAGTTAATCGCATCCAGTTTTCTGTTGGAATAGTGATGCCAAAGGTTTCCAGGCGCTGTCGAAACAGTTCAGCGAGCGGATGAAAAGCGTTGGCGGAAAACGTAGTAAACATGACGCGCCCACCGGGTTTTAAAACCTGTCGCCAGCTTGTTAAGCCGGCCAGCATATCGGGCAGGAAAAAAATACCAAATGAACAAGTGACACTATCGAAATAGCGGCTTTTAAATTCCAGTGATTCAGCATCCATGACATGAAAGTCGACATTGGAAAGACCGGCACGTTGAATATTAGCCATGGCCATATTCAACATATTTTCCGCCAGATCGATAGCCTGGACTCGACCATTTGGGCCAAGCACCTGTGCGGCGGCCAGGGCAACGGCACCAGTACCAGTCGCCACATCCAGGATCTTGGCGTCCGGCGCTGGGCGCAAATGATGGATAAGTCGATCCGCACAGAAAGGAAAAAAACGCATCGAGGGATTGTCGTAACGTCCCGCCACCTGGTCGAAAACCGTGGTGACACTTTGCTTGTCTTGGTCTGTCATGGTTTATTGCAATAAAGAGAAATAAAAGTTGAATTATCCGCTATATTTTATTTGATAACAAAAAATCTTTTTACGGCTGAAAAAACAGTCGTGGAACACACCCGGATCTGTGTTGTCTTAGTTTGTTAGCATAATAATAAATATAGTTGGCCTGCAGAATCCAATCTGACAGGACAACTGCAAGCGGAAGGAGTGAGCGATGCAACTCAGTGAGATGCCGGAATTTTTACTTACGGCGCTGGAAGTCATGTCGGCTTTGTTTATTTTTGTAGTCGGTTTGATAGTACTGGTAGTCATCATCACCTTCATCCTGGATATTACCCAGACAAAGCAGGCGATTCGCCGCAATTATCCTGTCATTGGTCGCTTTCGATACTGGTTTGAAAAATTGGGTGAATTCTTTCGCCAGTATTTTTTTGCGATGGATCGTGAGGAGTTGCCTTTTAATCGGGCCCAGCGAACCTGGGTGTACCGTGCTGCCAAGGATCTGAATAATACCCGTGCTTTTGGTTCAACCCGTGATCTATCCACACCTGGAACCGTTCTGTTTGTTAATTGCCCCTTTCCAACTCTGGATGAAGATGCTGCACAACTCCTGCCGTTAACAATTGGTCCTGACTGTAAAACACCCTATACCACGACCTCACTGATAAATATCTCGGGTATGAGTTATGGCGCTATCTCTCGCCCGGCTGTGCTCGCGCTTTCGCGTGGTGCTCATCTGGGCGGTTGCTGGATGAACACCGGCGAAGGTGGCTTGTCACCTTATCATCTGGAAGGGGGTGCTGATCTGGTGTACCAGATTGGTACGGCCAAGTATGGGGTACGCGATCTGGCGGGCAACCTGAGCGATGATAAACTGCGCGAAGTGGCTGCCTATCAACAGGTGCGTATGTTCGAAATTAAGCTCAGCCAGGGCGCAAAACCCGGCAAAGGCGGGATACTTCCTGCAGTCAAGGTTACTGATGAGATTGCTACGATTCGTGGAATACGGCCTCATCAAGCTTCAATTAGCCCCAACCGTCATCCCGATATTGACAATGTAGATGACTTGCTCGACATGATTCAGCATATCCGGCGTGTCAGCGGCAAACCCGTGGGATTTAAAATGGTGCTGGGGGCTTATGGCTGGCTTGATAGCCTGTTTGAGTCTATCTTGAAACGAGGCGAACAGAGTGCACCGGATTTTATCACGCTCGATTGTGCTGGTGGTGGAACAGGCGCGGCACCTATGCCGTTGATGGATGACGTGGGACTACCGTTGAGCGAAAGTTTGCCGATGCTGGTGGACAAACTTCATCAGCATGGTTTACGCCAGCGTATCAAGGTGATTGCTTCAGGCAAACTGGTCACCCCTGCGGATATTGCCTGGGCACTTTGTGTCGGTACGGATTTCGTGGTCTCGGCACGCGGCTTCATGTTCGCCCTGGGTTGTATTCAGGCGCTGCAGTGTAACCAGAATACCTGCCCGACGGGAATTACCACCCATAACCCCCGTTTACAGAAAGGTCTTAACCCGGATGACAAAGCAGTACGGGTGATGAATTATGTAAAAAATCTCAACTATGAAGTCGGTTTGATCGCACATTCCTGTGGCGTAGGTGAGCCTCGATTGTTATGCCGCTTCCACGCACGAATAGTTATTAATCGTGGACAGTCCATTGCCCTTAATGAGCTCTTCCCGGATGTCAAAGTGCCATTACCTTCTACACAGGAAGAGCGTATTCAGGTTGAGTAACGCTGATAGTGCTGTTTGAGTAAGGTACGGGTAAATCCCGGTCGCAGGTAAAAGCCACGAGGCAGGGTTTCAGCAGGCGCTCCCTGAGCATCAAAGGTGGTGCACAGGGCACGGGCGTTTGCGGCTTTCGGTCGAATTTGCAGCCAGGTTCCATGATGTGCAGAGATCTCTGCCAGCTGGCCGGTGACAACAAGGTCCATGAGTTCTTCCCAATCCTGTTTTAACACCGCTTCCTGTTCGGGACTCGGGCTCCATAGCAAAGCCGTGCCGATACGACGTTCAGCAATGGTGAGGCTGGAATCGGCTTCCACTGGTACCCATAAGACTCTTTGCAGCTTACGCCGCACCCAGGACGTTTCCCATTGGAGGCCCGTGTGGTCAAGCAGGGGAACGGTACAGACATAAGTCGACTCCTGAGGTTGGCCCTGCCGATTAATGGGGAGGCTTTTTAATTCGACACCGATGTGCTGAAAGTCTGGTTCCGGTAATGATGCGGCGGTGGCCCCCAGACATTGTTCGAGTAACTGTCCCACCCAGCCCTTGGCGTTTTGGAGTGAGGCGGGTACCTTTAGCTTCATACACACTGCGAGTTCAGCCAGAGTGAGTCCGGCAATCTGTTCGACATTAGCCAGTAGTTCGGCTTCGGATGTGGGCGGGGTGGCGGGCAAGACTAGTGACATGGCTGTATTCTATGTCACGCAAGGCCATGGGCAAATATTTGACGCCATGCCTTCGTCATATTTCAGGTGAAAAGAACAACAGAAAGTGTGCAGGTATAGCAGGGTGGAGGATAACAGGAATTAGCCGGAATCGCGTTGCCAATGGCCCGACTTGCCGCCCTGTTTTTCAACTAACTGGATATCGCCCATCCGCATGCCCCGGTCTACGGCCTTGCACATGTCGTAGATGGTGAGCAGAGCGACCTGTACTGCTGTCAGGGCTTCCATTTCGACGCCCGTCTGACCTTGTGTTTCCACCGTGGTCTGACAATGCACAAGGTGCTGAGTGGTATCGGGGCTGAATTCCACTTCTACCCGGGTCAACATCAGGGGGTGGCAAAGCGGGATCAGCTCAGCGGTGCGTTTCGCCGCCATGATGCCGGCCACCCGCGCGATCCCGAGTACGTCGCCTTTTTTATGTTCGCCCGCCAGAATCAGATCAAGGGTTTTCGGCTGCATTTCGATAACACCCTCGGCGATAGCTATCCGTCGGGTCGGGGCCTTATTACCCACGTCAACCATGTGGGCTTCTCCCTCGGCATTGAAGTGGGTCAATTTACTCATGCGCGCTATATTTAAGTAAGTTGGGTCATTGAGATGGACATGATAGGCTCCCTCTCCCCCATATCGCAATCGAAACCGAATCGAAGTTGAGAGTCATGACCATAGCTGTGAAATTTTTTGCCAGCCTGCGTGAACAGGTAGGTAAAGCCGATATCACCCTGGATAGCCAGACCGTGTCATCTGTCAGTGATGTGTGGAAACTGGCCAGTGGGGGGCAGCCCATGCCGGCGAATACCCTGATGGCGGTGAATATGGATTACGTGGATGCGATGCATACTGTCACGGAGGGGGATGAGGTGGCCTTTTTCCCACCGGTCACTGGGGGTTGAGGTGAGCGTAGAAATCCGTGAGCAGGGTTTTGATCCTTACCGAGAAGTAAGTGATTACCAGCAAACGGTGTTGGACGCGGCGGGAAAATATGGTGCGACTGCCGTGTTTATAGGTTCAATGCGGGATATTAATGAGGGTGATGCCGTGCAGGCCATGACGCTGGAGCACTATCCGGGCATGACCGAACGTTATTTGGAAAAAATCAGTAAGGAAGCCGGACAACGCTGGGACATCATTGATTCCCTGATTATTCACCGTGTCGGTGATCTTCACCCCGAAGATCCAATCGTGCTGGTGGCCGTTTGGTCTGCGCATCGTGCCGCTGCCTTTGACGCCAGCCGTTTTCTTATGGAAGAACTCAAGTCACGGGCACCATTCTGGAAAAAGGAAGTGCTCTCCACGGGGAGTCGGTGGGTAGAAAAGAATACCTGATTGCAGTGGCGAGGGACGAGTGACGAGGGGCGAGGAACAGCGTTTGGTCGAGGTTTTAGCTATGACAGTAATAGGTAAGTGGGCTGTTCTTCGTAGAGGAAAAAACATCAAGCAGCCGAAGTACTCGTTTATTCTCGTCACTCGTCACTCGTCACTCGTCACTCGTCACTCGTCCCTCGTCACACATGCCGGGTGACCGGCTTACGGTTAATCGCCAGGGCCTCATCGACAGGCACGTCATGAATTTCGAAATCCATGGTTTGTAAGTCTCCCATCACGTAGGTCGGGGCCGCGCCGACACCGCCCACTGTTCCCGGATTTATGAACAGGGTTTCGCGGTTTCGTACGTTGAGAATATGATCAATTTCAGCCCGATGGTCATGACCACAACAGACCAGGTCCCATTCCCCGGTGGTGGCCATGGCACGGGCATAATGGGGGTAATGCACGATAAAAATACGTCGACCGGCCAGTTCAATCCCGGCGTCCTGACCGTGATAGTGAATCACGCTCTCCGGGTCATGAGAGAGTTTTGCCAGACTGAACATATCACCCGTGTTGTTACCATGGATAACGTGAATCGGTAGCCCGATGGGGTTGAGAATCCGCAGAGTCGTGGGGGCAACCACATCGCCGCAATGCAAGACGGCTTCCGCTCCCTGGTCCCTGGCTTCTTTAACCGCGGCGGCCATGAGGAAACGATTGTCGTGACTATCGGAAATGACGCAGATTTTCATAGTGGATGTTTGGCCCTGGAGGCCGGGTTTCCCCGGTGCTTGTTGATGACGTTGACCTTGTCGGGAATGTTTTTGCCCGGGTTCACTCTATCAAGGTTCATGCTGTTTCGCTCAGTGGGTTGATTGAGAATATGGCGGTTCTGAAAAAGCGAGCTATTCTAGCAGTGTCACCTCGAAAACAGAATCGTCATGCAGCGGCCGAGCGGAGGAAGAGCAGAGAATTTCTTTGTTATATCGGTGAGTTTTCCTGGCTATAGCTGCATACTGTGATGATAAGTCCTGACGCGCGTCAAAATTGCAGGAAATCCACATTGACTTGCTTAAATTCAGGCATTAGTTTTAATCGCATGTGCGGGTAGCGGTGTGGCCGTCTTTTCTGATTCCCACATGCAACAAACAATTACAGTCAAGGGAGCGCAATAACAATGAGAATCGTATTAATTGGAGCGCCTGGTGGAGGTAAAGGCACCCAGGCAAAATTACTGGTCGAAAAATACGGGATACCCCAGATTTCCACGGGCGACCTGTTACGTGAGGCCGTTGCCGCAGGCACCCCTTTGGGTATGCGGGCAAAAGCGGCAATGGAGGCGGGGCAACTGGTGTCCGACGATATTGTGCTCGGCATGATTCGGGAGCGCTTGTCAAAAGTCGATGCCCAAAGAGGTTTCATCCTGGACGGATTCCCAAGAAATATCCCCCAGGCTGAATCACTGGATAACTTACTGGATGAGATGGGTAAGGCACTGCAGGTCAGTCTGCTGATCGACGTGGATTTCAATATTCTTATGCAGCGCCTGACTGGACGACGGACTTGCGGCCAATGTGGCGCCATATTCAATGTACATACGTCACCGCCCAGGATGGAAGGTCGTTGTGATAAATGTGGTGGTGGCCTGACTCAACGTGCTGATGATAATGAAGAAACGGTGGGTCAGCGTCTCAAGGTTTATGAAGCGCAGACCGCGCCATTGATCGAGTATTACCGTCGACAGGGTATAGTCCGCACGGTTCAGGGCGTGGGTGAAATTGAGGATATTTTCTCTGCCATTGAACGGATCCTCGATACTTTGCCGAGTGGAGAAGCGCCAGCGCCAGCGCTTGCCCCAACTTCAAAACCGGAACCGGAACCCGTACAGCAGCCGGTTAAGAAAGCGGTAACGAAAAAGAAAACCGCCAAGAAGAAGGCGGCAAAGAAAAAAGTAGCCGCCAAGAAAAAGACCTCAGGTAAAAAGAAGGCCACCAAGAAAAAGGCAGCGAAAAAGAAAACCGCCAAGAAGAAGGCAGCAAAGAAAAAGGTAGCGAAGAAGAAAGTCGCCAAGAAAAAGGCAGCGAAAAAGAAAACCGCCAAGAAGAAGGCAG
>JAHEIJ010000199.1 GCA_024639445.1 Gammaproteobacteria bacterium | reverse complement strand
GATATTTTTTATCTGGTCTCGGCCTGGACCGGTGCCTGTCATCTATTGCCACTCGATAACATACCGCTCGAAGGCGAATATGCCGTTGACATGGCATCCGACAAACCGCCTCGATTTGTCTCACGCGACATAGTCTGGGATGCGATAAATCCACGCATTATTGAGTTGTCCGAGGTCAAGCAGCGCCTGGAGGTACAGCTGCAGCGGTTTTTACGTACCAGCCTGGACACGATTGATCACAACGAACAACAGAGCCTGGTAGGGCGACGTCAACGCGATATGTTGTTGCGGCTCACTGAAGCCTGGAATGGAGCGCCCGCACGAGAAACTGACCGGCACCATATCCATAATCAGGTCCAGTTAGCAACTGGATTGAGCGCCAGCCATTACTATCTTTCCAGTGGGGAGATCTTTACTCCTGAGCTGGACGAGCTGAAACTTAAAACCGAAGAAATTGAACCCACTGTCTTCGCAACCGCCTATGAAACAGCGATGCAGAAGGACAGTTTTCACCTCAATAAAAGCTACAACATTCGCCCCTGGTGGCAACACAATACCAGTGAATCCGGCACCGCCCTGGCCTGCAAAACCGATTGTGAAAATACACATGTCAAAGTAGGGGAGGCGGTTGCCTATCGAGACCAAAATGAAACAACCAGTCATTGGAAACTCGGTGTCGTGCGCTGGTTAAGTGTCAATCCGGAAAATGGGCTCAACCTGGGCATTATGAACCTTGCTAATTCCGCAGTACCCATAGCCATTAAGGGACTAAGGGGGACCGGTTTCGGCACCGATTATTTTCGTGGTCTTCTTATCCCCAAGCAGGTTTCATTGCATCAGACCCGTAGCGTCCTGGTTCCCGCGTCTGTTTACGATGTCCATTCCGAACTGGCGGTGAACATGAAACAACGCCTGTTTTATATCCGTCTCAAATCGTTGTTGCGATCGACCAACGAGTTCAGCCAGTTTACCTTTGATGTGATGGTATCGGCGCCGATCGGTGATGTTGAGGTTTTTGTCTCCTGATACGAGCGTATCACGCCGATTTGCGTGGCATACCAGAATGGTCCCAGTGAAATCTCGCTATCTCCCACATTCAGGGCTCGCATTGCTTGCTGCGCTAATGACTGGTCGTTAAAACGCAGGCTTGAGCCGATCAGCACCGCAGAAGGGGCGGGCATCACCCCGTCAGAAAGGAGTGTGTCACCGCTGCCATAACGCAACCACATCGCTTCGGTGCGTTGCCAACCCTGCTTACCATAAAATAACTGCCAGGCTTGCTTGAGCATTTGTTGCGCCAGAACTCGATCCTGCTGCTGCCCGGACACCTCGGCCCATTCCAACAGTCCTTTGCTAACATAGGCATAGTCCTCCAGCCCCGCTCGACCAATGGCACCCTTTTTAGTCATCACCCGATACAACTGTTGGCCATCCCATAACTCTTTAACCAGGTAATCGCGTAACCGCGATGCTGCCTGGCGATATTTATCGCCAGCGGGTGTGGCTGCCGCTTGCGCCAATGCCGACAAGGCCAGACCATTCCAGGCTGCTATCTTTTTATCGTCTTTTGGCAGGCGTCGCTGGGAACGTACTTGCCGGAGTTTTTTCTGTGCCGAAGCAAAGTGATTTTGCAGCCTTGGTAACGACACATTTAACTGCTTGGCGGCTTCCGCCGGGGTCATCACCTGCCTGAAATGATAACCGGCTTCCAGCTCCGGATTACCTGCTATTCCCCAGATCGTTTTCACCACCTTTAATTCATCCTGACTCAAGACCTTGGTGAGCTCAGTCTCATGCCAAAGATAATAGCCACCCTCAACTCCCTGGTCATCTACGGCCGAAAGACTGGCGGCCAGGGCACCTTCCGGCGTTGCTAACTCGTGCAACATGAAATCCAGTGTTTGAAAAGCGACCGTTTGATAATGTTGGTTATTAAACACAATGGCCGCCTGTAAATAGAGACTGGCTAGCTGGGCATTGTCATACAACATCTTCTCAAAATGAGGGATCTGCCAGGCCGGATCCACTGTGTAGCGATAGAATCCACCCGCAAGCTGGTCGTTGAGTCCCTGGCTCGCCATGTGATTCAGGCTAGTCTGGAGAAAACTTCCCAGACGTTCAAGCTTGTTACGCTGATACTCGGCCAAAAGGACTCGTAATTGGGGAACCATTGGAAACTTGTTTTGCTGGCCAAAGCCACCTTGTAGCTCATCGGCTAAATTAAAGGTATGCGCTAACAAGTACTTGGTGTATTCATCTCCCAATTGTGGCGCCAGGGTACCCGTCTCACTAACCTGAGGCTTTGCCAACTCAATTGTCGCTTTGGCGGCAATTTGTTTCAATTCCACCTTACGCCGCTGCCACTCGGCCGTTAACTTGAGCAGCATTGATTTGAAGTCTTCCTGCGGCATGTAGACCAGCCCAACCAGGGGATAACCGTCGGGGGTAATAAACACATTCAGGGGCCAACCGGCATAACCGCGTGTCCGCTCAACAAAATCAATCAGTTTGGCATCCAACGCCGGATTCAATTCCCGATCCACTTTCACCGGGATAAAGTATTTGTTCAGGATTGCAGCAACTTCAGGATTGGAAAAGCTCTCCCGTTGCATGACATGACACCAGTGACAGGAAAAATATCCACTGGAAACGAACAACAGTTTGTCTTCCCGCACGGCCGCCTGTTGGGCTGCCTCACCCCATTCCTGCCAATGAACCGGATCCTGGCCATGCATGGCTAAATAAGGAGAAGGGTGGTCCGTCAGTTGGTTATTTCGGTCTGCTAATACCGGCGCTGCCTGCAGCTGCAACAAAATAAAAACCAAAATTATACGCAGGCTCATGCCGTACTCTCCGTTACAATGATGAGCAATCAGACATCATACGCGGTAAAGGGTTTCCCGTAGACTAGGTTTAATTTCTTGTTTACGGATATTCAGTTAACTTTAAGACCGGTATGGCACTTACCCTCAATGCCGACGCCATTCCAAATACAATATCGAGAAAGATATCATATCCGCTTAGTCGCTCTTTTCCTGATCCAATCGTTCTTCCTCTGCGATCGCCTTGTCCAGCTCATCTTCCATTTCGTCATCATTGAGTTCCCGCTCCGTTTTATCCTGTTCGCGCCGCCGCATCAAGACTCGCGAAAAGATAACTCCTGCTTCAAATAATAACCACATCGGAAGCGCCAACAGGGTCTGGGAAATTATATCCGGCGGGGTTAGCAACATGCCCAGTATAAATGCGCCCACAATAATATAGGGCCGTTTTGCAATCAGGCTTTCCGGTGTAGTGAGTCCGGCAAGTACCAACAGGATAGTTGCGATCGGCACTTCAAAAGCCAAACCAAAGGCAAAGAACAATTTGATCGAGAAATCGAGGTAACTTGTAATATCCGGCCGGTAATCAACACCTTCAGGGACAAATCCCGAGGTAAACTGAAACACCAGGGGAAATACCACATAGTAGGCAAAGGCCATACCCAGGTAGAACAGGATGATGCTTGAAATCAATAAAGGAAAGGCCAGGCGCTTTTCATGCCGGTAGAGTCCCGGCGCAATGAATGCCCAGGCATGATACAAGGTATAAGGCATAGTGAGAAAAAACGCCGCAATCATGGCAAGTTTGAATGGGGTAAACACCGGCGATACCACCCCGGTAGCCAGCATACTGCTGCCTTCAGGTAAATATTTCTGGATTGGCAAGGAAAAATAGTAATAAAGATCACCAGCGACGGTCATCAGCCCTAAAGTCAGCAGACTGATAACAATAACAATGCGGATCAACCTGTCACGCAACTCCACTAAATGCGAAAGAAACGGCAGTTCCTGCTCAACACTTTGATTGGCATCTTCTGCAGACTTATCACGTTTTGTCATTTTGGCTGACTTCGTTGTCTGCTTCGGGCTCAGCTAAATCAGTGTGGCCGGTATCGTTATCGATCAGCTTATCACCTTCCGGCTCTACTTCAGGGATATCGGTCATGGCCGTCTCGTCATGCGTCAGTTCTTCATCACTGACTGCCTTGACCTGATATTCAGGTTTCTCTTCTTCCTCAAGGGTAAAGGTCTCGGTATTCATGATTTGCTTGAGTTCGTCGAGACCGGCATCTCGTTCTATGGCTTTACGGATCTCGTCCTGGCGTAATTCACGCTCAATATCAGATTTGACACTGCTAACGAAGCGACGGAATTTCCCGACCCATGTCCCGATAGTGCGCGCGACTTCCGGCAGGCGCTCAGGACCGATCACGATCAGTCCTACGACCGCAATAATGGCCAGTTCAAGAAAACCAATATCGAACATATGTTAAGTACCGAGTGACGAGCGACGAGTGCCAAGGAAAAACATGGTCAGAGTTAATGATTTACTCGTTACTTGCATACTCGCGCTGTGTAACTGGCTCAGGATTTATCTTCTTCCTTGACCTGGGTGGCTTCACCCTGGATTGTTTCACCTTCACGCTTTTCCAATTGTTCAGTATCGGGTTTTTCTTTTTCTTCTTCATCGCTCACGGCTTTCTTGAAACCTTTTACCGCGGAACCCAAATCAGAACCTACGTTACGCAGGCGCTTGGCACCAAACAACAGCAACACAATCAATAAAATAATAACCAGTTGCCAGATACTAATACCCATTTGACTCACTCCTTCCAAATAAAATCTGTTACTCGAAACCAGGCAGGTCCTTACCACCCATTAAATGCATATGCAGATGAAAAATAATCTGCCCGCCCCCTTTGCCTGTATTAATAATAGTGCGGAAACCCGTATTCAGCCCCTGTGATTTAGCCAGTCGGGGTATGACCCGCATCATATGTGCTATCAAGGCATCATGTTCGGGTGTAAGTTCATTCAGACTCGCAATGTGATCACGCGGTATTACCAGCAAATGCACATCCGCCTTGGGGTTGATATCCTTGAACGC
>JAHEIJ010000198.1 GCA_024639445.1 Gammaproteobacteria bacterium | reverse complement strand
TTGATACCAGTGTCATCGTCTGCTTGATATGAGATTTCACCGGATGTCATCGGTGTTACCGCAATCGCCAGACGCTTGACGTTGTTACCTATATTGGGTTCCTCGGGAGTCTTGGAGATATTCCAGCGCGGTATGCCCGTTGCATCCGAGTCAGGATCATCAGGATCAGGCGCGGCAGGTGGAGTGAGAGTAAAGCCTGTACTCACCTGTTGCAGCGATCCGCTACAATACAAATCTGAGCCATTAATCGCTGGATCGTGTGGTGGGATATCGGTCGTAGGCGTTTCCCCAAAGCTACTGTCGTCAGCAGTCACTACAGGATCGCTACTGGTGGGACATCCCGTTAGCCACAAGACACTCATCCCGAGTATCGTTGCTGCTATGAAATTGAATATCGTTTTCATTGTCATCACCGTCCCATTTATTTATATGGTCCTAATGTTTATATAGTAAATATGGGAGCAATCTTAAATTGGTAATAATACGTTAATTAGAACGGGATCTATGACGTGTTATGTACGTAGTTTTACTAATAACGTTTTTGTGAAAGCTGAGGTAGTTTTATAAAAAAGGAAGGCAAATAAATTAACTGCTATAGTGTTTATACAGTTTTTATTTTTTGCGAAGCTATAAATTAAAGCGACACAGGTTATGCGTGCGGTTTTAACAATTCTCATGCTAATGGTTTGTTCCACAGGTGTGGGAGAGGAACAGATTCCTGCCGGCAAGGAAATTCTCTATTTTGATCGTAATAAGATGGGAATTGTCACCTTCATGCATCAAATGCATTCCATGCTTGATGGCGTGAATTGCACCACCTGTCACCATACGGCACGGGGCAAAGGTCAGCCAGAAGACTGTCACAACTGTCATCAGCCTGAGCCGCAGGGGGATGTGCCGGAAAGCGCGGTAGCGTTTCACACGCGCTGTCGCGGATGTCATCAATATACCGTGGATGCAGGCAAGAAAGCAGGGCCGGTCAAGAGATGTACCCTCTGCCATATTCCTCCAGTCAAAAAGAAGAAGTAATTACCGGTTTTTTAATCAAAACGTTCAGGGGAAAAGATAGACTACCGATACCCCGACGACATGCACCTTGTAATCAAGGGTATCTTCCCCGGTGAGAAGATAATTTGTTGGTGTCTGTGGGGCAGGAAGCGGAGGAAGAGGTCCAATCAGGCTATCTGGTTGTAAACCATCTACGGCCCAATTATCAGCCTCATAGTCCTCGTACCAGTAGTAGAACCGGTACGCCAGGTTCTTGCTGCGATTGTATTGCGTCCAGAGCTTAATGCTTGCCAGTTCGGTTTTTAAATCCGGATAGGGATTTGTTGGTGCGTTACTCAAGTCGATAACGTCTATCTTGCCTTTGGATTTGTTATAGGTGAAATCCAGGCCCATATCCCATTTACCCATTCCGGCAACCTTTCCGCCCAGACCAAAGGTATCCATGCTGTCATCAAAATCAGCATTCCAGGCGGGGGTCGCTACTGTGCCCGCAGTCGTCGAACGTCCTTTCTGGCTGGATTTCATTTCCTCGCGAGTGTAGTAGACATAAGTACTTACATCTTTATTCGGATGATATGACGCATCCAGGGTAAATGACGGGGTTTCTGCTTCGACTAATCCGAGTTGTGCCTCATTATACTCATCTTTGTTGTACTCGGCCCTGGCGCCAAAGTTCCAACTATTACTTGGCATGTATTCCACCAGGGCGCCGAGCTGCCCGCGTTGTCGGTCTGCCACGTAAAATGGGATTATACCGGTGGCCCTATCCGGCGGGAGTTCAAAGTTATTGAGATTCCGATCGCTGGCTTCGCTATAAAGGGCCAGGTTCCAGGCCAGACTGGGTTGCATTTTTAGTTTAGCGAACAGCTTGTTTTCTTGCGTATCGAAATTATATGGTTCGACTAATGATGCGAATTCGCGGTACATGAGATCATATTGATAACCTAAACGCAGGTTGGTGATTGAACCAATATGCCAGTTACCGATGAGATCGAATTGGTTACGCGAATAACTTTCCGGGTTGTTTTCATAATCATAGGTTTGATTACCATCGGCAACCACACCAGTCCAGTCAGCCACAGGAGTGTCATTGCTGCGATCATCATAGCGATACTCGGCATTCAGTCTGAATTTGCGTGAGGGACGATATCGAAATTTAATCTGTGCATTGGTTTGAGTCACTTCACCGTCCAGTGAATCTCGGGGTAAGGACCCGCCAAACCCATTAACCCCGTAAGGTTGAAAAGTCTGGTCTTGGGTTGAATGGCCTACTGATAGCATGCCTGTTAAATTGTATTGCCTCGTCATTTGATAGCCACCGCTGAGACTCAACTGATGCATCTGGTTGTCGGGTGGTAAAGACTGGCTGCCAAATTGAGTCGTTCTATAAAAGTCTTGCCATAAAAGTGATTCATTGGCATTTTTGAATGTGGAACCTTGATACGCAATGGCAAACTGGGATTTGTCCTTGGCGTAACGGAACGCGGCATTCACAATGTTGGTTTCGTAATCAATCGGCTCGGGTATTAATGCGCCAGTGACCAATCTGACAACACCGGAAGTAGAAGTCGGTGATGCAACACTACTACCGGTTTTGTCGATGCCATCCTTGTTTTCATGCCTGAAGGCGACATCAAAGCTCCAGTAGTTTTTAAGTTTAATATCAAGGCCTGCTCCAACGCGTTGTCGTTCTGTACTTAACTCAAGGGGTCTTAGAACGCTATTGACATCGGGATAGGTGTAGCCTGGCGGAAGCAGCAACTGAGTACTGCCAGGAGTCAGATATGGGGTCTCACCGGTATTGTTAATGTAATTCGGCTGTTGATCAAATTCAAAGAAAAAGTCGGTTTTACCCTGGGTGCCCGATTCCAGTCGGAAGTAACGGGACTCCAGGCCAAGGTTGGTACCTCGCACCCACCAGTATTCACCATCTTCATTAATATCCTGGGAATGGATATCACCGATAAGGAAGGGGCCTTTTTGATACAAACCGTTATAGCGACCAAACTTCCAGGAATCGTCACTCACATAGCCAACTCCAAAGTCGATTTCATTAATCAGAAGTTCAGCGCCTTCCACATCGTCAGCGGCTTCAACACCAGAGGCAGCCAACCCGGTTGAGAATAGCGTAACAATCAGTAGTGGCGTTTTCATAAGCAATCAACCTTGCCAGTTAGTCAACTGGCCTAACGCAACAGGTTCGCTCCCGAGGGATGATTGGAGCCATGCACCTGGCTATGGCAATTCGCACAGTTTCTGCCAACGATCATTCGTGCAGAGCTATCGTTGTTGCTGAACTGATACATGCGGCTGGTATGTGTTGTTCCTTCCGTGCCACCTCTGATCGAAACATCGGCATGACATGCCTGGCACAGTTGTGGGCCTTGTTTGACCAATAGTGCCGGATGATTGGAGCCATGGACTCGATGACAGAGGGTACAATCTTCGACTACCGGATAATGTTCCCAGAGGAAGGGGCCACGTTTTTCCGCATGGCAGCTGTAGCAATTATCGTTGACCGTATATTGCTTTAGCTCATTCGGTCCGTTTGCCCCATGGGGGTTATGACAGTCGCTGCACACCAATTTGTTTTCACGAATAGGGTGGGTAGAGGTTTGAAAGGTTTGGGCGCGTATATTCTTGTGGCAGCGATAGCATACTTTGGACTGATCTTTGCGTTCCAGAACCTTACTGGGTTTATGAACAAGATGGCAGTTCACGCAGGCCATGTTTTCGGCTTCATGGTTGCTGGTAAACCAACTCAGAAGGTGTTTGTCACGCTGGTGGCATTCCAGGCAGATACCATTCTGAGCTTCCAGGGGGGAGGTGTTCTTACCTGAAAAACTAATCAGGCCTCCACTTTCGGGGTACAGGGAATGATACTCGCCAGGGCCATGACAACTTTCACAGCCCTGGGAGGCGAACTGGGTGCGACTATCCGCCTTTTGACCATGCTTGGTACGTACTATTTGTGTCAAATGATCTTCATGGCACTCTTTGCATACATCGACGCCAACATACATACCGCCATTTTCAAGCAAGGTTGCCAGAACATCGGCGTCTTCTTTTTCATCAGCAAATGCGGGGACACAAAGCGCGGGGATAACGCACAAAGAGATTGCGAACGCAAAAACCTTAAATACAGGACACATAACAACACACTCCCTCGCTATGTCTCCATGACACCCTTAAAATTTATTTTTTTATGTCGAGTAGTTTTCGTATTACTCGAATACTATTTTAAATAAGCTTAGACAAAATTGTCAGAATTTTACAGGTCATTGACAGGAAAAACTTTCGCGCCGATTGACGACAGTCAAAAGAAAATATTTTGTATTACTTAGTGCATATATTTTTATAAATTGGTTTTAAATAAGTAATATTACGTACAAAGCATTTGTAAATTAGTATTAATACGTATTATACGAAAAATATTTCTTTAATTAAAGTATGAAGAAATTTTAATAAAACCGACTCTTATCAAAAGAAACTTAAACTTGCGTTAAATATCTATTGAATTCAAAAAAATACTCACGAAATATCATTGTCCATGAAAGTCGTTTGTTTCATGCGATAAGAATTTAATGAATTCGAATTACTGCCTATAATGTGCGTCATTATGAGTGGGCGGTTGAGTGATGTGTGAGGAACATAGATGTACAAGAGTCACGGAAGGCTGGATGCCGAGAGCGGTAATCGATAGATGTCATTTATATTGCGAAGTAAAGATTGTGTGCGATAAAAGTTGGAGCGGGTGATGGGAATCGAACCCACGTTTGAAGCTTGGGAAGCTCCAGTTCTACCATTGAACTACACCCGCATAAATCTGTATTTACTGCGATTCCCACCACCATGATGGGAAGATTCCGTACATCCCTGTACTTCACCCTTCGGGCCATCGTCGCACATTATTATGTGCTCCGATGTTCAAAATTGTTCCCGACAATTTTGTCAAACC
>JAHEIJ010000197.1 GCA_024639445.1 Gammaproteobacteria bacterium | reverse complement strand
GTAGTTCATAATCAAACTATGACACTGTGGCTGGGATTGCGGGAGGATTGGCGTGAGAATTATGATGCAGATTTTGTGCAGACGGCTACAGCACAAAGTGAATCGGGTACTTCGTTAACTTTTGGCATCGGCATCGGACCGATAGTATTTGAAACTGTGCAAGGGCTAGATAATAAATCATCATTCGGACGCCTTCTATTCACCTCAGTAGAAAACGAATACACGTCGTCCGAGTATTCTCTGGATAACAAACATGCCATTAGCTTTAATTTGTTGCTGCCTGATGTTGTGCTTGAGGCGCAGTATCGAAGGGCATTAGCATATCGATTGAAATCGTTCGGAGCATCCAGAACCTGGTTGTTGTTTGGGATTCATTATGGCGATCCTGTCTATCAGGATTCATTTTATGTCCATAATTTGACCCGGCAAGCTGCAATTGGATTGGAACTGGAATGGCACAACAACAAAGCAAGCCAGTGGGCCTGGCCTTATTTTGCATTGTTGGCGGGGCAACGGACTGAGCAGCTCCGGGCGGATAGCGGCACACTGGCGGGACAGGAATCTGAACAGGTATCCAGCCCCGTCATCGAGGCGGGTACTGGCATCAGGTTTAATTTATATCCAGGCCGAACATGGCAGCTTCTGTTCCAGGCGGGACTGGTGGGGCATTATCCCACGTCGTCAAAAACGGTGGCATTTGATCAAAGCGAGGTTGAATTACTGCAGCCTGACCTGGCTGCCAGTTTGGGCCTTTCTGTGACATTCGGCCTCTAATGATGATTAACTTCCTAATGATCAGGCAAATGTTAGTTAGAAAGCAAAGTGACGAAAATTATTAATGCTACGAATAACGTTTATTACTTTATTGATGGTGCTCACCAAGGCGGTATTGCCGGCAGTCTCTA
This sequence comes from Gammaproteobacteria bacterium, assembly GCA_024639445.1. GTDB lineage: Bacteria > Pseudomonadota > Gammaproteobacteria > UBA6429 > Thiohalophilaceae > JAHEIJ01. The sequence goes on along the minus strand of JAHEIJ010000197.1, from coordinate 4,064 downwards.
CGGTTGATGATGCAGGCAATACAATCTCACTATCTTCGCCAGCCAAACGGATAATCAGTCTAGCCCCACATCTAACCGAACTATTATTTGCCATAGATGCTGGCAGTAGACTGGTGGGAACCGTCGAACACAGTGATTATCCATTAGCAGCAAATCAAATCAAACGAATTGGTGGTTATCATGCCATTGATCTTGAATCCATTATCGCCTTACAGCCTGATCTGATCATTGCCTGGAAAATTGGCAATAACCCGATACAAATAGAAAAATTACAGTCCCTTGGTATACCTGTATTTATCAACGAGCCACGCCATATAGAAGACATCCCGGATACTGTTCGGCGACTGGGGGCACTTACCGGCAAGAATAAGCAGGCAAAAGTATTTATTGATGAGTTTGAACAGCAGCATGCCATTTTAAAGAAACGTTTCACCGGTCGTCGACCGGTTAAACTGTTTTATGAGATATGGCATCAGCCCCTCATGACCATTAATGGTGAAGACTTGATATCAGATGTCATTCGGTTATGTGGTGCTGTCAATGTGTTCTCTGACGTGCCTGCATCGGCGCCAACCGTATCCGTTGAGTCCGTGCTGCAGACACTTCCTGATATTATTGTTATCGGCGGGATGAGAGAAGCACGGCGGGACTGGCTTACAGCCTGGCAACCTTGGTCGCATTTACCTGCGGTCGCAAATGAACAGCTATACTTTATTGATCCGGATCTGATGCAGCGCCATGGTCCGCGGATTCTGCAAGGGGCGGAGCAATTATGCCAGTATGTTGAGGAGGCAAGAAAGATAAAGTATGCAAACGACTAATCCCTACAAGTACCTAGAACAGGTCAGTGAGTTGTTTGACTCACTGAATACGCGTGAAGAAATTAATCAGGTGCTCGATGAGCTGGAATTCCTGTTTGATCTGATAGATCCGGAATTTCAGGATCAAGTATCAGACTTGATCAGTCGCCTGACCAAGCGGTTACAGGAACTCGGTTGAATTTGAATTCATTTGACGAATTCCAGCACTATAGCATTCGCCGCTTGTCACCTTTTCTCGGCACACTGCATATTCTTGAAACACAGAATGCCCAGGCCTATACAGAGGATGGCAAACTCTGGCGGATTCAGATTCGAGCCGTATTACCACGGCATTCGTGGGGCACGCTGGATCAACCGCTAACCATGCGCGTTGTTATCGTGGGGGAATGGACAGCGAAATCCGGCTTGCAACGCATTCCGCTGAATCCCTTGTTAGATCATGATGAAGTAGAAAATATGCTTCTTCATATCCTGGCCGGACTCGAAAAATATCATGAGCAATTACCATTTCCCGCGGAAGATATCCTTGAACTCTGGTTATTAGACTCAAAACAGAAAATGCCCCTCGCATTGTTGGCGAGTAGTCGAGATGAGGATAATCTGACAAGTCCGCCAGCCCTGCGATGGAAAGCAGCTGAAATTTCAAACCATAGTTTCACTTCCAGGGTATTACTTGAATCAAATCGGCCTGAGCAGGAAAAACAACAGTACCATTATGAAGTGATCAATAGTCAGGTGCGGAAATTGGCAGGTACCACAGGATGTGCGCAGTGGTTCCGACGAACTCCAGGGGGTGGCGGAATCGGACTACATGGAGAGCATCTGCAAAATACCTTGCAAGGACGAAATTTGTTAGCAGATGCCTTTCCTGAGCTGTTAATTCGTGAAGCGGGTGGTGATCAACTCGGGACTGCTATGATGAGGGAGTATATTGAATGGTTGGCTCCTCGCTTGTTGACGTTGCTTGGCCTCCAGGCGGCGACACGCAAATATCTGGAAGATCTGGCATTTAAGCAAGTCTTTGAAGTATGCAAGTACTATCGTTTGTATCCCGAAGTATTTGATGAGGCGCGGTTGAATGCCGCACTGGTGGAAGCGCAACTTCGACGTTCTGCGGGCGATTTGGGTGTAGATTAAGCGGTAGGCGTCGACAAGAATGACTGAACTACCCATCGCCGTCTTCCATCAATTATGCGCTGTCGGGTATAGGACATCTACTAAGACTGTTGGGCATGTATTTCACGCAGTTTCGGGACCTGAAGATCGGCTTGATCCGCATATTGGATGGCCCTTGCCAGACGGCCGGGTGCTGAGCGGCCCATGCATTTATGTTGCAAGTCGCCCTTGATGCCCTCGACCATGCCTTCAATCAGGCGTTCACGCTCAAGATGGTGACCGACTAACCAGGCCTGAATATCCATGACTTCGGTTGCTATTTGGCGTGCCAGATCCTCATGCTTAAACCAAAGATCATCAACTGTGCCGCCGATGACCAGGCCGGCGATATTGGTCGTCAGGATGTAAACATTCTTGCGGACCAGCTCAAATTCAAGTTCTTCTTCACTGTCGAGTTCCCAACTGGGTATTTCCAGTTTGGCGAGGGCATCTTCCAGAAGTGAAGCCTGGGGTCCATAGATCGGCGAGGGAATCAGTACTTTGAAGTCCTGGCCTTTTTTCTTTTCAAACCAGACAGAAATGACGGTTGGATTACTGACATTGTGTTGTTTCCAGTCAGTCGGAAGTAATTCATTTTGTAACAGGCCAAGGTGTGCGTGCCACGCCTTCGGTATGTTTTCCAGGGTGCTGTGTAAGTCATTCTCACCGACTGCAACCAGGACCAGGCGTGGATCGGGTACGGCGGCAGTGATTTTAACGAGATTGGTTTGTCGGTTGACGGGAAATATCGGATGACCCAGGCGCAATAGACCACGGGTGAAAACACCCCCCATTTCTCCGGTTCCGATAACAATCACGGGATCTTGCATCATTCATTTCCTGTAGGTTTAGTTTAACGTTGTTTTTACAGCACCACGGTATTGATCTGAATCAATAAATTGATGCGTAGCATGGGCTCATATTCCGACTACTATAGTGGGCTATTATACGAGCTGGCGAATGGTCTAACTTATACTCAGTCTAATTATAGAGACGTTCTATGATTGTAATAAGTTGATTTTAATATGTAATATGAAGCTTGCACAGTCAGCCCACCTGCAATATTCTCCCTCAGCAAGTTGTGTTGTCCATGGGCCTGATGAGGAGAACTATAAGAATTATCAAGCGATTACATGGGCGGATAAAAAGACACAATGATGCAAATTTCGTGAATTAGCATATCATGATATTCAAGTATATCTTCAACAACCAAGGGGACTAACATGTCTGATGGACTGCTGTTTGCGCTACTGGCCGGGGTAGCGGCGATAATCTACGGCATCGTATCTACATTCCGCATCCTGAGCCTGCCACAAGGCACTGACGAGATGAAACGTATTGCTCTCGCCATTCAAGAAGGGGCTGCGGCTTATCTTAAACGTCAATACATGACTATTGGTCTGGTTGGCGTGATTCTCACATTAGTAATTCTGTTTGCGCTCGATATTGAGACCGCCCTGGGCTTTGTGATTGGGGCGGTGTTCTCCGGTTTGGCGGGTTTTATTGGTATGAACATTTCCGTGCGTTCCAATTCCCGTACGGCCGAAGCGGCGCGTCAGGGTGTCAATGCAGGGTTACAGGTTGCTTTTCGTGGCGGCGCCATTACAGGTCTGCTGGTCGTGGGCCTGGGTATAATCGGTGTCGCAGGCTACTATGCCATCCTCGAATTCGCCGGGGCACAACATTCTCTGCATGCGCTGGTTGGTCTGGCTTTTGGGGGTTCACTTATCTCCATCTTTGCCCGACTCGGCGGCGGTATCTTCACTAAAGGTGCGGATGTTGGGGCAGATATTGTGGGTAAGGTGGAAGCCGGAATTCCGGAGGATGACCCCCGTAACCCGGCTGTCATCGCCGACAACGTGGGTGATAACGTGGGTGACTGTGCCGGGATGGCGGCTGACCTGTTTGAAACCTATGCCGTGACCATTATTGCTACCATGCTGTTGGGTAGTCTGGTGATGAAAGAGGCGGGTGAGGCTGCGATTGTTTATCCGTTGGTGCTGGGTGGTGCGTCTATTTTCGCATCGGTCATTGGTACCTTCTTTGTCAGAATCAAGGAAGGCGGCAAGATCATGAGTGCCCTGTATC
>JAHEIJ010000196.1 GCA_024639445.1 Gammaproteobacteria bacterium | reverse complement strand
GTAATTATCCGGTGTCAGAATGGTGTTGCTTGGAGGTTTTGAGCTATCGAGTTCGGGATAATCCAGGGTGTAATGCAGACCCCGGCTTTCCTTACGGGCCATGGCCGAACGAATGATCAGATCCGCTACCACAGCCAGGTTGCGCAGCTCGAGTAAATCATTGGTGACGATGAAGTTGCCGTAGTACTCCTGAATCTCGGTCAGTAACAGTTGTACCCGTCGACTTGCACGTTGCAGGCGCTTGTTGGTGCGCACGATACCGACATAGTCCCACATAAAACGGCGTAACTCGTCCCAGTTATGACTCACCACCACTTCTTCATCGGAATCAGTTACCTTACTGATGTCCCATTCAGGAATGGGAATTGTAATGGGCTGGCCGTGCTTACCCTTTCGAATATGTTCACTTGCCGATTGGGCAAACACCAGACACTCTAACAGTGAGTTGCTGGCCATGCGGTTAGCACCGTGCAGACCGGTAAAGGCGGTTTCCCCGATGGCATACAACCCGGGTAGATCCGTATGCCCGTGTATGTCTGTTATCACCCCGCCACAGGTGTAATGGGCGGCGGGTACCACCGGAATCGGCTCCTTACTCATGTCAATGCCGAAGTCCAGGCAACGCTGATAGACATTGGGGAAGTGCTCGGTAATGAACTCGGGCGATTTATGACTGATATCCAGATAGACACAGTCACTACCCAGGCGTTTCATCTCATGGTCAATGGCACGGGCCACAATGTCCCGCGGCGCCAGTTCGGCGCGCGGATCAAACTGAGGCATAAAGCGGGTGCCATCGGCGAGTAACAGGTGGCCACCTTCACCACGAACCGCCTCGGTAATCAAAAAGGATTTGGCCTTGGGGTGATACAGGCAGGTGGGGTGGAACTGGTTGAATTCCAGGTTGGCGACCCGGCAGCCGGCGCGCCAGGCCATGGCAATGCCGTCGCCGGTCGAGGTATCCGGATTACTGGTATACAAGTAGACCTTGCTGGCGCCCCCGGTGGCGAGAACAACATGGTTTGCCCGGAATACCTCGATGCTATTTGTCTGGTGATCGAGCATATAGGCCCCCAGGCAGCGTTGCACCGGATGACCCAGCTTGGCGGAAGTGATCAGGTCCACCGCAATATGATTCTCGTAGATGCTGATATTGGGATGCTGGCGGACCTGTTGCTCCAGGGTGGTTTCAATCACACGGCCGGTGGCATCCGTGGCATGGATGACCCGTCGGTGCGAATGACCGCCTTCCCGGGTCAGGTGAAAGGCGTCTTTATGATGCTCAGTGGTGAAGTGGATGCCTTGATCCAGCAGCCAGCGAATATTCTCAGCCCCATGTTCCACTGTGTAGCGGACCACGTCCGAATCACACAGACCGGCCCCGGCATCGAGGGTGTCTTCGAGGTGGGATTCCAGGCTGTCATCGGATGCCAATACAGCGGCGACGCCTCCCTGGGCGTAGAGGGTTGAGCCTTCTTTAAGAGGTCCCTTTGAAATCAATGAGATACGGTAGTCATCTGCCAGGCGCAACGCCAGGCTCAGGCCAGCGGCACCACTACCTATTATCAGCACGTCATTTTCGATTTGCATGGCTGTCTTTTATGTCTCGGTCACTCTCAGTATCGAGGGTGAAGTATTTTTCTCATCAGTTTGATTTAGGTTTGGAATGCCGGGGTTGATAACGTATTATTTTCCTTACGCAATTAATTAACACTATAACGAAAAAATCCGTCGTCGTGCGAACTCTGACCGCTCATAACTGTCCATTGATGTAGGTTCCAGGCGGCTTTCAAAGACTGAGGTAAAGGAAACGGCCTGGATGGGCGAACAGAACACAGACCAGGCACTGGTCGAACGTGTACAGGGTGGAGACAAGAAGGCTTTTGATCTGCTGGTGCTCAAATACCAGCAACGGATCATGAAGGTATTGTCCCGTTACGTGCGCGATCCCTCCGAGGTGCAGGATCTGGCCCAGGAGGCCTTCATCAAGGCCTATCGTGCGTTGCCGAATTTTCGTGGTGACAGCGCGTTTTATACCTGGTTATATCGAATCGCCATCAATACCGCGAAGAATTTTGTTGTCGCGCAAGGAAGGCGCCCACCCAACGATGATATCGAGGCCACGGAAGCTGAGCAGTACGATGGTGAGTCGGCACTCAAGGACTACGCCTCGCCGGAGCGTGAAACGCTGCGTGACGAGATCAAGGAGACGGTCTTCAAGGCCATCGATGAGTTACCGGAGGATCTGAAAACGGCGATCACCCTGCGGGAGCTGGAAGGAATGAGTTACGAGGAGATTGCCGAAGCGATGGATTGCCCGATCGGCACGGTCCGTTCACGGATATTTCGGGCTCGCGAAGCTATCGATCATCAGCTTCGGCCCTTATTGGATTAACTGATACATTGCACTGGTAGTAGTAACGTTACAAAAGCAGGTGTAACACAATGACCGACAAAATTGACGAACAGCTATCCACCCTGGTGGATGATGAACTTGCCAACCAGGATGCGGTGCTTGAACGGGTGGCAGCAGATCCGGAACTCAAAGCGCGCTGGTCACGTTATCATTTGATGCGTGATGTGATTACCGATCATACGCCCGAGCAACCGCTGAGTGATATTGCCAGCCGTGTCAGCCAGGCACTGGAGGACGAGCCCGCGATTCTGGCGCCGGTCCATAAACGCAAGCGTACGCCCCGGATTCCCTTTATCATGAAACAGGTCGGTGGATTGGCTATTGCAGCCACTGTCTCGGCCGTCGCCGTTCTTACCGTCCAGCACACGCAGGATGAAACCTCAAACACACCGACTGAAATAGCCGCAGTCAATCCATCTGCCCAGGTCCGTTATGTCAGCGATACCAGTGGATTGGACACGGCAGTGCAATCCAAACTCGACGGATACCTGGTGAATCATAATGAATACTCGGTGAGCGCCAATATGCAGGGTGTACTTCCCTATATGCGCATTGTCAGCGAAACCCCCGGTAAGAAAGTGATTGTGCGTCGTGTCAATGAGCAGCAGTAAACCGATTAAATTCCAAACCCTGTTGTTGTCATTTAGCCTGGCCTTACCGGTTGCGGCTTTTGCTACCCAATTGGAGGAAGTACAGGCCTGGCTGGAAAAAATGCAGCGGGCCGCGCATATGGTGAACTATGAGGGCACCTTTGTGTACGGCCAGCAAGGGCAACTGAGTTCCATGCGCATTATCCATAGAGTCACGCCGCAGGGTGAGCAGGAAAGACTTATTTCAATGGATGGCACCGGTCGCGAGGTGATTCGCAATGCCAGTAAGGTGACCTGTTTTCTGCCCGATAGTAAAGCGGTAGTGGTGGAAAAAAGCCGACCTGTAAAGCAATTTCCGCCCGAATTCCCTATGAAAATCGACGAGCTGAAGGATTTTTATACCTTTAGTCTGGCCGGTAACAGCAAGGTTGCCGGACATCGCACTCAAGGGATCAAGATCCTGCCAAAGGATCCTTACCGCTACGGTCATCATTTGTGGGTGGAGAAGAAAACCGGTCTGTTACTCAAGACCCACTTATTAAATGAGCAGGGCAAGCCGATAGAACAATTTGTCTTCACCCAGGTGACGTTTCTCGATGAGGTCCCCGATGAGTATCTGGTCACTGCAGTGAACAGTACGGGCTTTACCTGGTATGAGGCCAAGGAAAGCAATGAGAAATCGGAAGATGAACAACCGGATCTGAACGTTGCCTGGTTGCCGGGGGGCTTCAAGGAAGACATGGAGCGTATGCAGAAGATGCCGACCGGTGGCATGCCCGTCAAGCATAAGGTGTTTTCCGATGGCTTGAGCTCTGTTTCAGTTTTCTTCGAGGAAGGGATGGAGCATGACACTTCTAACCTGGTGGGAGGATCCCGCATGGGAGCGATTAACGCCCATGGTCGTAGCATGGGTGATTATCATGTGACCGTGGTGGGCGAAGTGCCGCATGTTACCGTGCAAAAAATCTGTGAAGCTGTTACCCACGAGAATCAATGATTGAAGAAACCGCGACCGTTGTGAAGTGTGAAGGTGAGTTTGCCTGGGTGGAAGCCCAACGCCAGAGCACCTGTGGCAACTGTGCCGCCAACAAGGGATGTGGGACCTCGGTGTTGGCGAAAGTTGTCGGTAAAAAAGTTGCCCGCATGAAAGCCATCAACAAGGCCAATGCCCATGTGGGTGATTCGGTCATCGTCGGGATGAATGAAGCTGCCTTAGTGAAGGGTTCTCTGGCCGTCTATTTACTCCCGCTTATTTTTATGATGTTGTTTGCCATCACCGGTAATGTGGTGGCAGTGCAGCTGGAATGGAAATCAGAATGGGTTGTGATCCTGTTTGCCGTGATTGGCCTGGTGACGGCCGGTTTCTGGTTAAGAGGTTTTACGCGTCGTATTCAGTATGACGGTGTTTACCAGCCGGTCATTCTAAGACGGCTACCAACCCCATTTGTGACGCAACATTCGATTCAAGGCCACTGATTGAAGACAATCCAATTAAGTTGAGGACAAGTATGAAAGCTCTCGCCAATTCCGGGCGTCTTGCGCGTCTGTTTATCACTGCATTTCTGTTAGGCAGTGCCACTATGGCCAATGCGCTCAGTCTCGGCGAAAGCCGTTTACCGGATTTCACCAAGCTGGTGGAACAAAACAGTGCCGCGGTCGTGAACATCAGCACTACCCAGAAGATGAAATCACCGCATATGATGCCACATGGCTTTCAGATGCCGGACGACATTCCGGAAGATTCCCCCTGGGGTGACCTGCTGCGACGCTTTTTCGGTGAAGAAGGTGAACGCATGGAGGAATTTGAATCCCAGTCATTGGGTTCGGGTTTCATTGTGGATGCCGATGGTTATGTGGTCACCAATTACCATGTGGTTAAGGATGCCGAAGAAATCATCGTCCGCCTGAGCGATCGGCGCGAATTGCCAGCCGAGGTAGTGGGCGGTGACGCCCGTTCCGATGTGGC
>JAHEIJ010000195.1 GCA_024639445.1 Gammaproteobacteria bacterium | reverse complement strand
CCCGCATTTCTCACCAGGATCACGGGAGCAGGCGCAGGATTCGTGTTCGTAGGCGCTGCTCTGGAGCGAAAAGCGTAGCAATAGCTACGGTTTGAGTGAAGAGCAAGCTTACGGACGCGAAGACTAGCCTGAACCGTGATAGGCATGCTTGAATAACACTCTGTATTTTTGATCATCCAGGTTTTTTCCAAAGGATCAATGCCTTATCAGTTTCCTACGCCGCCTGGTGAGAAATGCGGGCTAGTCCCGTTCCCAATCCATCAATTCGTAAGCTTGTTCGCGCCATTGGTTATGTCGATTGGTGATGCCCATTGAATTCCAGGTTTCCGAGTTGGATTTCGTACCGCAGAACGTGTAGTTGGCGTTCCACTTTTCACCAATCGAACTCTTTTCCCAGATAGCGGCCCAGAGTTGCTTGCCATGGTGTTTATAGGTTTCAATGTCGATCAGTTTGTAACCTGCATTCAGGCGTTCGGTGCGCAATGCCTCGAGGTCGTTGGTGCTTAAGTTGTAGTTCAGTAACCCATCATTGCCAGCTCGCCAGACGCCTGCCCAGTTCAGTTCTCCACCATTGGAAAAGGGCTCGGTATCAATTAATTTGAGACCCAGTTTTGCCAGGTCATTTTGGCGTGCCGCGAATTCATCGGTCGTCAGTCCCCGCTGCATAGCGTATTTACCTCTTCCCGGACGAAACAAACCTGCCCAGTGTCTCCTGCCGTTAATACTGTAGGTTTCAAGGTCGACCAGGCGATAGCCTATGCTGGACAGTTCCTTCCATTTCTTGCTGAAGCCGTCAAAATTAATGTCGTGAACCATGGCATTTGCGCCTGGGCCTTTGCGGAAGACCGCATCCCAGTAGACATTACCGCCTTGTACATAGGGCTCGAAGTCATCGGTGTAATAGCCGGCCTGACGCAGGAACTTCCATTCAGCGTAGAAGTTGTCGTGGTTGTAACCGCGACGCAGCAGGATGTCACTGTTGGTCTTGCGCCACACGGCAGAGAATGTACCGGAGCAATCGCTCTCACAGGTCTTTACCAGCGGAGCTTTGTTGTCGTTGTGGTTCCGGCCAAACAGGTCGGCCAGGTGATGGGCGATGCGCACAGGCTTGCTGTGAACGCCATTGATCATCACAACAATGCCCAGGCGGTCTGCAGAGCCGGGATATAGGTATAGCAGTGCGCGGCTGTTGTCATGTTTGCCTTCATGCCAGACCTGGCTTTTGTCAGGCGAGTGTTTAATGCCATAGCTATAGGCCGGATTCCCGGCCACGCTCGTCCACAGGCGGCTGGTATTGTTGAGCAGGTTTCCCTGCAAGAGTCCGTTGGCGAATTTCGCCAGGTCGACGATGTTGGACTCCCAGCCGCCGCCCGGCAGTTTCCATGCTGAATTGCCGGCGACAATCTGCTTCAGTATATGGCATCGCTGATCGTAGCCATTGCGTGCGCCGGTTGCCTGCTGCAAGGAGGACATGCCAAGCGGTGTTTTGATCGTGTCTCTCACCCAGGCCGCATAGCTTGTACCCGATCCACCTTCGATAGCTGATCCCAGCAGGCTGTAACCGAAAGTTGAGTATTTGTAGCTGGTGCCCGGATCGAAACAAAGTTTCTGGTTCCTGAAAACCGCCACAGCCTGTTCTGCGTTGTATGACTGGCTGGAGTGCTTACTGCGGGAGTAACCGGGCGACTTGTTATCGGGGCAGTTGTTTTTCTTTTTATAATGAATGATCCCTGACCGGTTCGACAACAGATGCTTGACGCGGATGTTTCCCTTGTTTCCATGTTCAGGCCAGTAACTGACGTGTTCTGTTACTTTATCGTTCAGGCTGAAGCCCGGGTTTTCTTCGGCGAGCTTCAGGGTGGCTGTGGCAGTCAGTGTTTTTGAAATCGAACCCCAACGGAAAATCGTATTCGTTGTGACAGGTTCATTGCGCGCGAGGTCAGCATCACCGTAGCCCCTGGCGTAGTAAATGCTTCCATTTTTAACAATCCCCACAGCCATGCCCACGATGTTCTGTTTGGCCATCTCATCGAGCACAACAGCATCGATTTGCGCAGCAGTTTGTGCAAGCACTGCTGAGCTCGCGAACACGGCCATGCACAAACTTGTTATAGCTACATATAACATCATAAAAACAGGGGGCAGGCCCGGTGATACTGTTTTAATCAAGGTGTCTGTAAGCACATAAAAAAGAACCCTGCATTGCAGGGTTCTTTTTGTTTTTTATGGATATGTTTGAGTTATCTACGATACCTGTCGTATCCGCCTCTGTCATATCTATCATATCTATCATAACTGTCATAAGTATTAGACCGACGATTTTCATCATACACATTACGCAGCTGGCCGGGAACGTCGCGCGCGGCGTTGTCGAACTCATCACCCACATCGACCGGGTTGGGTACACTGACGGAAGGTGCATTAAAGCCGCCGGGTAGTTCGCCCATATCACTCGGTGCATTTAACATGTCATCCCAGGAATCTGCGAAGCTGTCTTTGTCCATTAAGCCGCCACGTCCTTTTTTGCTGCTCCATGGCATACTGCGGCCACTGCGGCCACTGTCCCATGGCATGCTGCGACCGCCACGGCCACTATCCCAGGGCTTGCTGCTGCCACCGCGACCGCTGTCCCACGGCCCGCTGAAACTCGGACCACTGCTGCCACCCCATGGCGCGCTGCGACCGCCACGGTCATAATCGCGCCTTCCACTGTAAGGTCGTTGGTAGTACTGAGGGGCACCGTAGCCAGGTGTGCGATAACCCTGTGCACTTTTAGGCGGTTGTCGCCGGCTTTCGTTATATCTCTGTGCAGCCTGAGGTTGTTGCTGTGCTGCGCGATAACTCTGCCCGGCTTGAGGTTGTTGCGGCTGTGCTGCGCGATAACTCTGCCCGGCTTGAGGTTGTTGCGGCTGTGCTGCGCGATAACTCTGCCCGGCTTGAGGTTGTTGCGGCTGTGCTGCGCGATTACTCTGTTCGGCTTGTGGTTGTTTTGGCTGTGTTGCGCGATTACTCTGTTCGGCTTGAGGTTGTGGCTGGGTAGCACTGCTCTGTTCTACGGAACTTTGAGTAGAGTCTTGTGGTTCAAGGGCAACGTTTTCTATATTCTTTTGTTCATCAATGCTGTTGACAGCACCTTCCCATCCACCGGGCGGTGGCGGTGGGTAGTTTGGATTGCTCTGGTTTTGCACTGGTGGGGCAGCCTGACTTGAACTGGAGGCATCTGCTGCCTGTACCAGGTTCGCCTGGCTGCCAGCCAGAAGGAATACGGTTACGGCAAAAGTTAGCTTGTTACTAGTTCGAACTCTCATGCTGGCCTCCTGTGTAATGCAGCAAATTTATGATTCAGGTATATGATCTCATAGTATACCCCCATCATTAAAGTTGCTGTACTTTCAATAGCATAATGCTAATTTATGCGATATTGAGCAAATTTCAGGGTGGGGTAGATAAAAGTGTAGGTTAAGCCGGGCAGGTCCATAGAGGTTAAGATTCAACCATTCTTAACCGCGAGATTAAGCCGCATATTGCATGAAGGATTTGGATTTTATGGGCAAGCTGGCAAAGCAGGTTGGGCAATCGCCCACGGATTCATAGCCATAGCTATGGATCAAGGGGGATTGTTCAAGATGCGACGCCAGATTGCTCATAAAACCACACGGACAAAGTGTAACTTGGCTAACCCCGATTATTTTGCTGTAACTGATTGTAAAAACAATAAATGCTCATCATTATACGTCCGCCTTTGTGCAATATGCGGGTTAGATCCCTTTTGTTCTATTGCGTGTTATTAGCCGTTAAAAAAGAACCCTGCACTGCAGGGTTCTTTTGATTTTCAGGTATGTGGCTTGCTGCTGTGACCACCGCGGACACTAGTCCCAGGGCATGCTGCTGCCACCACGGCCACTCTCCCATGGGCCTTTGAAGCTCGGGCCGCTTCCACCCCAGGGGCTGTTGTAGTCACGACCGCCGCGATCCCTGTCCCAGGGCATGCTGCGGCCACCGCGGCCACTGTCCCACGGCATGCTGCTTCCACCGCGGCCGCTGTCCCAGGGGCCACTGAAGCTTGGGCCACTACCACCCCAGGGGCGATTATAGTCACGGTCGCCACGGCCACTGTCCCACGGTCCGCTGATGCTTGGGCCGCGTCCGCTGCCAAAGCTAGGCCCGCTTCCGCTGCCGAATGATGGTGTGCTGAAGCTTGAGCCTCGGCCTCTGTCATATCGAGGGGGAGCGTAAGCAGGCATGCTTCGACCCCAGTCAGGCGGATCCGGTATGTTACGATTGGCCCACTCGGGGGCTGGTGGCATTCCCCGATCTTCCCATTTCGGTGGTTCAGGTATGCCACGGTCATCCCATTTCGGTGGTTCAGGTATATCACGCTCGGCCCACTTTGGAGGTTCCGGGATACTGCGGTCACCCCATTCGGGTGGTTCAGGCATGCTGCCGCCACCCCATTCAGGTGGGGCTGGGAAATCGCTGCTTCCCCACTTGGGAGGTTCGGGCATGCCACGCTCGGCCCATGCTGGAGGCTCTCGCATGCCGCGATCACCCCACTCAGGTGGGCTGGGAATATTATCGCGCTCGCCCCACTCTGGAGGGTCTTGAAATTCAGGAAAGCTGGCACCGCGATCAAAGGTTTGGCCACTAGCCGCCATTGATGCACCGCCACCGGTACGGCTGCTGTCCAGCTCTTTTTTGTCGTTTTCGATTTGCTTGTCGATGCTATCGACCACACCATCCCAGCCACCAGGAGGGGGAGGTGGATAGGTTTCAGTGCTGGGTGTGTATTTTGGTGGTGCAGCAATGCCCGAATAATCGCCATCTGCTGCATGTACCATGGTTGACTGGCTGCCAACCAGCAAGATTGCGGATACGGCTAAAGTAAGCTTGTTCAGTGTTCGACATTTCATTGCTGGTCTCCTTTGAAGTGCAGCTTTTAATCAGACTCCGGAATGTAGTTTAACAGTATACC
>JAHEIJ010000194.1 GCA_024639445.1 Gammaproteobacteria bacterium | reverse complement strand
CGCTTTCTTGTTCTTTTACGGTCATGACATTAAATGCTGCGTGCAGGCCCGACCTGGGAAATATGAGACTGTCCAACTGATCGTAAACACCCGCGAGTAATAAACCTTTCTGCGTAACGGTCTCTGCCGGAATAAGCGGGGTAATCAGACCGAAATCCGGCGTGCTATCAATATGACTGATATATGGTCCAATTTTTAGTTCACCTATATGCCCTGTAATACCAAAGTTCAGGCCGGTTTGAATTCGCTTTACAGTAAACTCTCCCAGGTGAATCTGTTTGTCATAGAACTGGATAAAGTGCCTTCTGACGCCAATATAAGGGGTAATAAAAGCACCATCACGTACTTGTAATGGCTGCATGAATTCGGTTGTTAAAAATGAGTCATAACCAATTTGCAAATCGGTGCGCCATTCAGCACCCAGAGAGTTAATCCATGTTTTGCGGTAACTTGCAGCCAGGTTGAGTTGAGTAGGACTGTTAAAATCAGTTGCTGCACCAAGCCCAAACTTCAGGTAACCCGGACCCCATGGTTTACTGTCTGCCTTAATTTCTATCGTGGCTGTATCAGCATCAGGGTGTATTGAATATCCAACATATGAGAAATCGCCTCGGCCATAAATTTCCGTCATATCATTATTCAACTTGACAGTATCAAAGTTGTCTCCAGGAACAGTCGTTACGTCACGCAAAACGGCTTTTTCGTCCACTACGCCGGTCGTTTTAACGGTTATCCCGGTAATTTTTAATGCAGGCCTTTCCCTGATACGACGATCTGCCAACCATTTTTGATACGCCGCTGGCGATATTGCCAATTTGGCGAGTAATGTTTTATTCTCGAGCGCCGCCGCTTTTCCACGCTCTATAATTGATTGCTGGTCTGTGAATCCCGAAGAATCAAATCCCTCAAGATCAGGAACAATAACCACATCTTCAGAAGATACGCTTTTGAGCGAATTGGCAACATTCTGTTCAGTCAACAACACTAATGACTGTACGGCTACACCAACTGTGGTTTGAACCTCCTCAACTGGTTTTGGCCGGGTGCCCAGATTAACGACTATTAATACGTCGCCACAGAGATTTCGACCAACATCAACGGGCAAATTATTGACCATTCCTCCATCAATATAGAATCGATCATCTATTTCCGTTGGGGCTAAAATGGCCGGTAGCGACATGCTTGCACGCATGGCTTTGGGAAGGTCACCGTGACTGAAAACCTTCATTTCACCGGTCTCCAGATCCGTGGCAACCGCACGGTAAGGCGTTGGCAGTTGATCAAAATTCAAGTTGGATACTGACGCACCAGTACCAATCAGTTCTTTCAGGAACAGCTCAAACTTGTAACCTGCTGATGCACCGGAAGGAAGCTGAATTTCACCATCGTTGAATCCAAACTCGAGATCGAATAATGGCCTGTAATTATCACGTTTTATTCGTTGTGCAATATCAGTCCGAGGTGGCCTGTCTTCAAAGAGTGATGTGATGTCTGTATGCGTGATGACTTTTTGCATGTGCTCGGGAGCAATGCCTGTTGCATAGATTCCGCCAACAAGGGCGCCCATGCTTGTGCCAACTACACAGTCGATCGGAACATTGAGTTCTTCCAGAACCTGAAGTACACCTATATGCGCAAGGCCAAGCGCACCCCCGCCCGAAAGCACGAGCCCTACTCTCGGTCGGTTATCCTTATTTTTGTTTTCTGGAGATGAGACAGATTGTTCTGATGTCGATAACAGCAATACCAGAATCAGGTAAAAAACACTTGTACGAATATTCACGTACTGCATAGTGGCTGTATTTATATCATGTTTGAAAAAGATTATTCATTGAAGTCATCAGGCTATTACTAATCAATATCAATAATGAGCATGATATTTAACATTACTATGAAGTGATATCTAATATACACACAAAGATCCATGATTTTAAAAGCAAATATGATTGCGATATATTTGATCGTGTTTACAAATACGAGACGATCTTGCGACATGCCCTGATCGCGCCTGAAGAGATAACAGCCCACTTCCCTGCAGGCTGCCCTTCGGGCTCGCTTCGCTCATGCAGTTGCTCCAGGCAAATTTGTACTTCGGGCTTCCTGCCCTCGACCCTTCGGGCTCGCTTCGCTCATGCAAATTTGCTCCAGGCAAATTTGTCGAACAGGCGTCCTAACCTGGTTCTCCAGGCGCGCCATACATAAAAAAACCCGCTTTCGCGGGTTGATTTATCGCTTATACGTCATTTCAGCGTAAGCGCAATTCCAGGTCTTCTTACGTGAGAGATTACAGCCCACTTCCCTGTGGGCTGCCCTTCGGGCTCCCTTCGGTCGTGAAAAATTGCTCCCGGCAATTTTTCCGAACAGGCGTCCGAACCAGGTTCTCCAGGCGCGCCATACATAAAAAAACCCGCTTTCGCGGGTTGATTTATGTATGGCGCGCCTGGAGAGATTCGAACTCCCGACCGCTCGGTTCGTAGCCGAGTACTCTATCCAGCTGAGCTACAGGCGCATTGTCTATTTGTATGGGCGCGCAATTATCGGTGTTTGTAACCATTGCGTCAAATGACGGTTTTGCTTTCATCATATAAACCGCCCAGCCCCACTTGGTACAATCCAAATATAGAAGTACAGCGGAGGCGCATTATACAATGGCGAGGACAATTAATCGACTCACTGCCCTGAATGTCGATAAACCCCATACTGGCCCAGATTTCTCTTCAGTGGATGAGATGATCATGTAGAGATCTGGATTGATGAAATACATCCCTGTATTTAACCCCTCCGGGGTCGCCATGCGGTCCAAATCCGTTCCAGACGGATTTGTCACAAAGGTTTTTGCACTGATGTACGTAGGGTGGGCTTTGCCCACCCTTCTATGAGGATTGCTTTGTCAACCCGTTAATTCGTTTGTTTGCTTATAGCTTCATCGTCGCCTTTTCATCACACACCTTTAGCCGTTATATTGCGCAATAAATGATTGTCCAGGTTTCATTTACTCATTCAGCCGTGCCGCCGGAGATGTGCTGCCGCCAGCGCCTGATCTGGACGGAGTAGATAAGTTAACACAGACAGGCAAGTGCCTATACCCGCGTGAAACCTTTGTAGAGCCAGTTTACTGGCTGTCTGAAACCCGCATTCCAGGGCCGCAGCCTTATCAACTGACTTTTAATTTTAACCATCAGGACTATAACTCGAAGAGTTGCCCACGTTGAAGACTTTTTGGTTCCCAATCGTTGAGCAGTTGTTTTAGTTCACGCATGATTTGTTCTTCTTCGCCTGGTTTCTGATGCGTAATATAAAGCTCCGGTCGATGTTGCAGCTTGCCCAGATCTTCAGCCAGTGTGGAAGGACGATGATGGCCCGCTATCTGACTCAGCACTTCTTCATGATCCGCATAAGCGCATTCCGCGATTAAAATCTTTAGTTCCGGGTGGGTATTTAGCACTTCCCAGAAGCGGTCAGTGCTTCTCGTGTCACCAGTAAATGCAAAAGACCCGCCATCTGCTGACTGCACACGATAACCTACTGCAGGCTGGGTATGTGTCACAGGAATGGCTTCAAACAGACGTTCCCCTATAACAATCTGCTGTTCGGGCGTTATCACTTCGTATTTGATAACAGGATTTGTTTCGTCGGGCAGCTTGGAAAAATCCGGCCAGATCTGCCAATTGAAGATGTGTTCACGGAGCATCTCCAGTATCTCCCTTTGAAGATGAATAGTAATCGGGTCATTAACCAGATCATCGAGTATTGAGTCCACCAGAAACGGGATAAAGGCAATATGATCCAGGTGTCCGTGGGTAAGAAATATATGTCGTATTCTACTCAGCTCTTCCAGTGGCAGATCACCTACTCCAGAACCACAGTCAATCAGCACATCATCGTCGATCAGTAATGATGTTGTACGAAGACCAGCTCCGATACCTCCGCTACAACCCAAGATTCGTATTTGCATAGTAACCTTCTAAAGTTAGAACACAACCGTGTATGAATACATGCACTATTTTCTATGTTAACCGTAAAGTCGAATTCAAAAGCCTTGTGCCCAGTATTTCGTTCAGATTAGAGAACAGTTGTGCTGCGGTACGCGGATAGCGACGTATTGATGTCAGCTGTTAGCCGCTCAACGCAATACATGCATTCAAGACTTATAAAAGACACCTCAAACACCCTTGTTCAGGCTCTGATGCCTGACTAAAGTCGGTTGGCGTATGATGCTGGAAGGATGAATTTACTGATGTCCGAAGTAACAGCTATTGTTTGTTGAAAATGTTCTACGTATGCGGCTCTTCAAAGAGAGATCCGTGTATAGAAGCAATTTGTTAGATTATATTTTTTTATTTTCAGTATGTTATTTATAATTAATGGCGGAGAGCGAGGGATTATTCCGGGCATCCTGCCCTGCGCCCTTGGGGCTCGCTTCGCTCATGCAAATTTGCTCCCGGCAAATTTGTCGAACCAAAGAGTTCTCGTCAAATCCTCACTATCCCAATATTCTTAGGAATGGCATTTGCCATTCCTAAGAATATGGCGGAGAGCGAGGGATTCGAACCCTCGATACGGTTCCCCGTATACACCCTTAGCAGGGGTGCGCCTTCAGCCACTCGGCCAGCTCTCCTGAATTCTAGTTATTATCCTGTAACGAACTTTGTACTTGCATCAACATGGCGCACGTGCGCGTTACTCCGGGCGTCCTGCCCTACGCCCTTCGGGCCATCAGCACATAACGCTGATGTTCAAAATCGCTCCCGGCGATTTTGCCAGCCACTCGGCCAGCTCTCCTGAATTCTAGTTATTATCCTGTAACGAACTTTGTACTTGCATCAACATGGCGCACGTGCGCGTTACTCCGGGGGTACGAAATACGTCCTGTATTTCGCCCTTCGGGCCGTACTTCGTACGTTCAAATCCGATCCCTTCGGATTTGCCCTGCCCTACGCCCTTCGGGCCATCAGCACATAACGCTGATGTTCAAAATCGCTCCC
>JAHEIJ010000193.1 GCA_024639445.1 Gammaproteobacteria bacterium | reverse complement strand
TCAACAGGTCTGACAATAATGGCCACTTGATGTGGATGCTATCAACCCCTGCAATTCCAATACCAAGAGCATGGAGCAAACTGCATCAGCCGTCAATCCACTTCTTTGCACTACCGTATCCACCGCTGTCGGCTCATGGCCAACGCTTTCAAATACCCGTTTATACTCTGAGTCAAGCTCAGGATCTGAGACCGCATGATCCGTATTCAGTTCTTGCCGCATCGGGGCAGCGAAACCGCCGAGTTCCTCGAATATGTCCGCTGCGGTCTCTACCAGTTTCGCGCCCTGTCGAATCAATGAGTTACAACCCCTTGCCTGGGGGTTATGAATTGATCCGGGGACGGCAAATACCTCTCGACCCTGCTCAATCGCAGAACGAGCGGTTATGATCGAACCTGATCGCAGTGCTGCCTCCACCACCAAGACTCCCATGCTTAAGCCACTGATAATCCGATTACGACGCGGAAAGTTACTGGCTGTAGGCGGTGTCCCCGGAGGAAATTCCGACACCAGCGCGCCATTTTCACCAACCCGATGTGCCAGCTCCCGGTGCCGTGCCGGATAGACCCGGTCCAGTCCGGTACCAGCTACCGCAACGGTCAAACCACCGCCCGCAAGCGCCCCCTCATGGCTGGCGCCATCAATACCCAGCGCTAATCCACTGGTAATCACAACACCATTCGCCGCCAGGTGCTGTGCGAAATCATAGGCGGTTTCTCGCCCGGCAGGAGTGGGGTGACGGGATCCCACTATGGCAAGCTGCTTCTGCCTCAGGATAGTCGTATCCCCGAGCACAAACAGCAGCGGTGGGGGATCTGGAATCGCTTTCAATAATGGGGGGTAATTGCTGTCATTCAACAGCAAAATTTGAGCACCTGGCTGATCCAGCCAGGCTAAGTCGGCATCAACCTGATCCCAAACCGGCTCACGTAGATAGGCTAGCGTATCAGAACGCAGCCCCAGCTTCTCCAGCGCGGCGCGACTGGCCTTAAACACGGCCTCGGGCTCATTGAATTGATGAAGGAGAGAGTAAAAGGTAGCAGGGCCTATGTGTGGGGCCCGTATCAGTGCCAACCAGTGGCGGAGTGTCTCAGTGCGTTCCGGCATAAATGTATTCCAGCCAGTTCCGTCTGGCCTGAATACCTAAATACTACCATTTGAAAAGGAAATTTACAGCAGTTTTCCCCTTTTTCCCAACGGCTCAGTCAGGGATTAGTTACCCTGTCGTTGATATGAATGACCCGGGTTGCTTTCATCACCAGTGCATAACTAACCTTTTCATAGGTTCGAAAGACCATTAGTATGCCGGCTCGCTCATCCGGCAGGGTAACCCAGTTTGCACTGTTGGGATCTGGTACCCTTTTCCCGGATTGATAAATCGCCAAGACATTGCCTGGAACCAGGCCCTCACGTTGGCCACGATTCAGCACCACCACGTTGAATTGACCAATCTGGGAAAGACCATCGAAGACGGAAATGATCTTGCCATTAATTGCATTGCGTGGCGGCTGTGGAAAGAAATTGAAGTCCAGCTTACTTTCCTCGCTGGGCAATAATAAATCACCATTAAACACCTCGCGCTTGGAACCAACAATATCGAGCGTTGCAGGATTCCCGCCCCGCACTACGCGGGCAGCAGCAACGCGAATCACCTCATACCCCAACACCTCATTGGTGTCCGGATCACGATAGACCTGGCCGGGTCGTATCACACCGTACTGGGCAATGTTTGCATCGGTAACATTATTGGCATATACCCGATTACCGGTAGCGGCAATTAAATGTTCTTCATAGCTCGACACAATATAGGGTGCATTGTCGATTTCGTCCTTTGTCACCACGCGCGGGCGATACAGGAATGGCCCGATTGCCGAACGAGGAATGGTATCAATCGCCCTATCCAGCGTGTCATAGCGGATCTGGGGGCTTAGCTTGACCGTATCGATGTCTTTTGGGGGCAAAATCGCCACCGGCTTTGTAGGTGGTGGCACAACACCTGCCATCCCCTCCAGTGTGAGATAGGGCTTGCCATCCACGTAATACAGAACAATCACATCACCGGGGAAAATAAGGTGTGGATTACGTATATTGGGGTTGATTTGCCAGACCTTTGGCCATAACCAGGGATCATTGAGAAAACGCTCGGCGATACCCCAAAGGGTATCCCCCTTCACCACGACATAGCGATCGGGGTGATCCGGCTTCATTACTGTAGGTGGAGGAGGTGGCGCGGGCTCAGGCTCGGCCAGGACGATGGCTTCAGGCTCTTCGGGTGCAGTCGCGCATGCAATCAGGCCAATACCCAGAGCAAAAAGAATCAGTAAACGTGTCAAAGTCATACCGGTCGGTTTATTATTTAGCATATGCTTACCTATTCGTAGGCCGGTTGGGCTGAGTGTACTCGCGATCCCCGCTGGTCTCAATTACAGTGCTGCTCTTATCCTGTAGTATCATAATGTTAGCAGCTTTTTCTACAAATGTACTAGAAGTATAGCGCGAAATAGTATGGCAATACTCAATATTTTGAATTATCCCGATGAACGGCTGCGAATCAAGGCGGCGCCGGTAGAAAACGTCGACGGGCAGATTGCCCAGCTTGTGGATGACATGTTTGAAACCATGTATTCCGCTCCCGGGATTGGCCTGGCGGCGACCCAGGTGAATGTTCACCAGCGAATCATCGTCATGGACATTATGGAAGACAAGTCGCAATCGCTCACATTCATCAATCCGGAAATTATCGCACAGGACGGCATTCAGGCAATTGACGAAGGTTGTCTATCGGTACCCGGTATCTATGAACCGGTGGATCGGGCGCGACATATTCAGGTCCGTGCCATTGACAAGCAGGGCAAGCCCTTTGAAATGGAGGCCGAAGATTTGCTGGCGGTCTGTATTCAGCATGAAATGGACCACTTGCGCGGCAAACTTTTCGTTGATTACTTGTCACAACTCAAACGCCAACGTATACGCAAAAAGCTGCAAAAACAGCAGAAACTCGCCATTTAGTCCCTGCTTACCGGAAGCTGGTAGCTCGTATTATTTATGTCCTCGCAACACGCTCCCCACAACCCATCGCTACGGATAATTTTCGCCGGTACCCCGGACTTTGCTGCCGAGGCACTGGCCGCGCTGATCGATACTTCCCATGAAGTCCTGGCTGTTTACACCCAACCGGATCGGCCCGCCGGACGAGGACGCAAACTTAAACCCAGCCCGGTCAAGCAACTGGCACTGAAACACCAACTCCCCGCTCTTCAGCCGGCGTCGCTCAAGACAGCGGAGACAATTGAACAGCTCCACGCCTTTGACGCAGACGTTAT
The DNA here is from genome assembly GCA_024639445.1 of Gammaproteobacteria bacterium. Classification (GTDB taxonomy): domain Bacteria; phylum Pseudomonadota; class Gammaproteobacteria; order UBA6429; family Thiohalophilaceae; genus JAHEIJ01. The sequence goes on along the minus strand of JAHEIJ010000193.1, from coordinate 1,675 downwards.
GGTAGTGGCCGCCTACGGCCTGCTACTACCCCCGGAGGTATTGCAGATTCCCCGTTATGGCTGCCTCAACATCCATGCCTCGCTGCTGCCGCGCTGGCGAGGTGCCGCCCCCATTCAGCGCGCCATTCTTGCCGGTGACACACAATCCGGGATTACCATCATGCAAATGGATGCAGGCCTGGACACAGGCGCCATGCTACTGAAAAAGTCCTGCCTCATTACCCAAGAGGATACCAGCGCCAGCCTGCATGACCGCCTTGCTGTTCTGGGTGCCCAGGCTATTGTTGAGGCTCTCAATCAACTTTCTGACCTGAAAGCCTTGCCCCAGGACGAGAGCCAGGTGACTTATGCCAGCAAACTTTCCAAATCAGAAGCGTTGATTGACTGGCACCGTTCGGCCGAGGACCTCGACCGCCAGGTTCGCGCCTTTAATCCCTGGCCGGTGGCACAAACCACTGTCAACGGACAGACCTTGCGTATCTGGGCTGCTCAACCTCTGACTGAACAAACGGAGGGTGCTACTGGCACTGTCATTCGGTCCGAAAAACAGGGTATTGATGTGGCTTGCGGTAATGGCGTTTTGCGAATATCCCGGTTACAACCCGCTGGAAGCAAGCCAATGGATGCGGCCGCTTTTCTCAACGGCAGGCCTGATATGCTCGCCCCGGGCACGCAACTTGGTGATTAAAACACCGGCACGCTCACTTTCACCCCGTCTGGCGGCTGTTCAGGCCATCAGCCAGGTGTTGCGAAACGGTCGCAACCTTCCCGACGCCTTGGAGGGGCTTCTGTGCCGCGTTCCCGATGACCGGGATCGCGCCCTGGCTCAGGCAATGGCCTACGGGGTAATGCGCTGGTACTGGCGCCTTGACTGGCTTCTTGCACAACTGCTGAAGGACCCGCTTAAACCACGTGACGTTGATATTCAGGCCAGTTTGATGCTGGGCCTGTATCAGTTCATGGAAATGCGTATCCCGGACCATGCCGCCGTATCGGAAAGCGTCAAGCTGGCCACCCAATTGAAAAAACCCTGGGCCAAAAGTCTGGTAAATGGAGTACTACGTAACTTCCAGCGCCAGCGCGAGGAGCTGCTGAGCCGCATGGACCTGGATCCAGTGGCCCGTAGCGCCCACCCGCCCTGGCTGCTGCAACTGCTGCAACAGGACTGGCCGCAAGACTGGGAATCGATAACCGCGGCCAATAATACAACCCCCCCGATGACTCTGCGAGTTAACCCGGCGCAACACAGCCGGAATGCGTATCAGGACCTATTGACGGAAAACGGCCTCAGCTGTGAGCCTGCACGCCATACGGAGTATGGCCTGACACTCGCCCAACCTGTGGGAGTTGAGCAATTACCCGGCTTCAGTCGCGGTGCTGTCTCGGTGCAAGATGCCGCCGCCCAGCTCGCCGCCCAAATACTGGATGCTCAGCCAGGGGAGCGGGTGCTGGATGCATGCGCCGCGCCAGGCGGCAAGACTGCACATATCATGGAACGTCAACCCGCCCTCAAGGAGCTGCTTGCGCTCGACATCAGTGACGAGCGGCTGCATCGACTGAACGAGAACCTTGGCCGCCTGCAAGTGCTCGCAACCACCCGCGCCGGCGACGCAGCACAGCCCACCACCTGGTGGGACGGACTGCCCTTCGACCGCATCCTGCTGGATGCCCCCTG
>JAHEIJ010000016.1 GCA_024639445.1 Gammaproteobacteria bacterium | reverse complement strand
ACACGATCTTCCAGACGCTTGCGCGGTAACCGACCGGGGCCGTAAATACCCCCTACTCGCAGGATCACCACCGCCACACCATGCTCCTGGCCGAAATGTCGTAGTTGTTGCTCGGCATCGTAGCGCCGACGGGCGCGATCCACCTGGGGATTGGGCGGTGTGTCTTCATTGACCACTTCCCCTCCACGGTCGCCGTACACCCCGGAGGTGCTGATATAGACAATCCGACTGGGCAATGTCGCCGGATCCATCGCCGCGAGAAAATGTGCCATGCGAGGATCGGTGATGCCGGTGGATGGGGGCGGAGCGAAGTAATACACCAGGGCATTGGCCATGGGTAAACCACCAAGGCTGTCAGGCTCATCCAGGTTGGCTTGAATGGGTGTAATGCCCGCCTGTTGCAGTTGTTCGGCACTGACTTGAGAGCTGACCAGGCCCGTCACCGGTACGTCCTGCCATAGACTAGCCACCCGGCGCCCGATATCGCCACAGCCGACAATGAGCACGGATTGGGGCTCAAACTCAGTAGAATTCATAAGGTTTCCAAGTGCTTAGGCCTGATTCACAAGCGGCCAATATTGGGACGTTTGCTAGAGAATGTCCAGTTCAGCAAGAAAATGCCCCAGAGGGCTTTTACTGGGGCAAACATTAGGGGATAATTCTTCGCCCCGGATGTAGAACTTGAGTATTTTGATGAGTTATTCAGTAAAAATCCAGCCCAGCGGGCATGCTTTTCAGGTTGAAGATGACGAATCCATCCTCGAGGCGGCTTTACGTCAGGGTGTAATCCTGCCGTATGGTTGCCGTAACGGTGCCTGTGGCTCCTGTGTTGCCAAAGTGGTCTCCGGTGAGATTCACTATAACGGTGATGATCATCCCCCGGCGGTGACCGAGGATGAGCATACCCTCGGCATGACGGCGTTATGCCAGGCCCACGCTGCGTCCGATATCGTGATCGAATCCCGTGAGGTGGAAATGGTTAAAGATATCCAGGTCAAAATCCTGCCATGCCGGATTGATGCCATGGAAAAGCTCAACCACGATGTAATGTTACTGAAACTCAAGTTACCTTCTACCGAGCGGTTGCAGTTCCTGGCCGGTCAGTACATCGAAATCCTGCTCAAGGATGGGAGGCGGCGAAGTTTTTCCCTCGCCAATGCGCCCCATAATGATGAATACCTGGAACTGCATATTCGCCACATTGAAGGTGGCGAATTCACCAGCGAAGTGTTCGATCACATGCACGTCAAGGATATCCTGCGCATCGAAGGTCCCCATGGACAGTTCTTTTTGAGGGAAGAGTCCGAACGGCCGATCATCTTCATGGCCGGTGGCACCGGCTTTGCTCCGGTGAAAGGCATGATCGAACATGCGCTGGCAACCGGTATCACCCGACCCATGCATTTGTATTGGGGCGCGCGCGCTAAAGAAGATCTTTATGAGCATGAGCTCGCGGAAAAGTTTGCGGCCGAGCATGACAACATTCACTACACACCTGTGTTGTCTGAACCCAAAGAACAAGATAACTGGAACGGCCAGACGGGCTATGTGCATGAAGCCATTCTGGCAGATCATGCTGACCTGAGTGCCTATGAAATCTATGCGGCCGGGCCACCGGTGATGGTCTATGCCGGTCGGGATCATTTCATCGATCAGGGTCTGGATATCGAAAACTATATCTCAGATGCGTTTGAATATAATTCGAACCCGGCTATCAGTGCTGAGGGATAAATCTTCGCGGCTGTTGAGCTAGTAAGTACGTCGCAGGGGATAAGCGGCTTCGTGTTCGGTGACCAGCATGATGCCTTTACGATAACAGTCAGCCGCGGCCTGGGCTTCTTCCAGTTGTTCAAGCAATAGACCGAGTTCTTTATAGGTCTCGGCACGCGGTCCGTTGCCGATACTGGCCTCCAGGTAGGAGCGGGCCTTGCCCCATAACTTGCCGTAATAGGCGATGCGCCCCAGGGTAAGAAGTAACACCGGGTTACTTTCGCGCCCCTTGAGCCAGTCTTCCGCATAACCCAGTTGTTTTTCCGGTTGGTCGATCCGGATATAGCCATAGAGGTAAGCCAGATGCTGATCCCATTCACGCTTAAGGCGATCGCGGATAAACATTTCTGCCTTATCATGCTGTTTTGTTTCCAGCAAATACTGGGCATATTGAAGCGCGAGCTCTTTTGAGTTGCGTAAAGCGCGCGGCGTGTGTTCCCATGCACCAATCAGATTCTCGGGATTACCGGACTTGGCGGCAATGGCCAGCAGATTGGAATGAGTTCTGTGCGAAATTTCCTGCAGGGTTTTTTCATCCACTACTTTGTGTTTTTGCAGCAACGGTAACAGGTCCTTAAGATCGCCCCAGCTTTGTAATTGTTCATATAACTGGCTTAACAATAGCAGCACATGAGTATGGTTTGGCGCGATGGTGCGGATATGTTCCAGGGTGGCCAGCGACTGCTCCAGTTGACCATGGGCCAGTTGTAACTCCGCCTGGGTCAGTTCCACCGCCACATCCGCATCGGGCATGCTTTGCATGGCCATCGCCAGATAATGGTCGCGGCGTTCATGGGCATGTTGCTTCTGGGCTGCACGAGCGGCGGAAAGATAATTTAATAAGGGGGTACTGCTGTATTTAACATGGCGAATCAGGGCCCGTTCGGCCGGTTTCCAGTGGCCTTCCGCCAGTTCAATCAAGCCGTGCCGTAAGGAGCGGCGGGCCTTGCGGTTGCGGCGCCGTTCCCGCCACAGCCGCAGCTGTTCCGGCATGTGCCAGGTACGCAGGATGAAACGAATGAGCAGGTACAGAAGGGTGAAACTGATAATAACCAGGGTGGTAAACAGCGACAGGCTCATCTCCACCGTGGTGTGGCCCCGGCCGATCAGCACATAGCCGGGGTCCTGATAGGCCACTAACGCCACAGCCACGGCAGCCAGCAGAACCAGAAAGAAGGCCAGCAACAGTTTCATAACGGAACCTGTGGGTTAGCCGGGGCGGGCTGGTTGCTGTTTTCGGGTTGAGCTTCGGGTTGAGCTTCGGGTTGAGCTTCGGGTTGAGCCTCCGGTTGAGACTCAGGCGCTGATGCCTCTTCCGCTGGTGTCGACTCTATGGCATCCATCGTATCCTGCTTGGCCTGATAAGCCTGGAAGGCCTGATAGGTGCGGGTCAGTTCCGGTAATGAGGGTTGAACATTGACGGCAGCCAGTTCCTTGAGCTGATCCTGCATATGGATGGTGCGATTATTTTCGGGATCAAACCAGTTGCTGATCCAGCCCTGCGCGGTATCAAGGCGTTCGTGGTAAACCTCGTTTTCCCCGGTTAACAGGGCAAGACGCGCCTGTTCCAGTTGCAGTTTCAGGTTCTGGCTGAGAAAGAAATGCTGTTCCGGTGACAACAGGGGTTTGATGGGCCCCTGGTGGTCACGAATGATCACCAGCTTTTTCATGTCCTCCCACATGGCGGCGGGGAGTTCCTGCCAGTTTTCAACCGGGGGTCTGGCGGGACCGGTTTGCCGTTTCGCGGCCGTTTCCGGTTCCGGCGTCAGCAGCGGTAAATCATCGACATCCTGTACGATGGTGTTCAGCTTGAGGGACAGACCGGCAATATCCGGCAGTGCAACGGCTCGCAGGCTGCTAATGTCATCGGCCAGGGCTTTGCGCAGGACTATTAGCGATGGATCACCGGTTTCTCGCAGTCGATCATCGGCGGCTTCGAGGGCCGTGATCGCAGTCTTGACATCCTGCGCCAGGATCAGGCGGTGACTGGCGAGATTTACCAGGTACTCGGCTTCCGCGACCAGCCATTCGTGACGCAGGTGGCGACTGGTTTTGAGAAGTTCATCCACTGCCTCGGTCACGACCTCTTGCCGTTCATGCAGCGTGCCCAGTTCGCCTTGTAGCGCCTCATCAATCTGTTTCTGGGCTTCTGACTGGTCTTGTATCACAGTCTGTAACTCTGCCAGCTGTTGCTGTTGACCCTCTAACGCATCGGTATGGTAACGCCAAAGATATAAAATCCCGCCGGCGATGATCAGCGTGCCCAATAGCGCCAGTTTGGCCAGATAGTTGCCGCCAGTGGGTTTAGGATGTGGAGGCTTGGGGGCGGCTTTCTTTTTCGCCGTCGTGGCCTCAACCTTGTTCTCTGTTTTGGCCCCGGCGTCGGCTTTAGCAGGCTTGGCCCCCGTGTCAGCTTTAGCGGGCTTGGTCTCAGCCGCCTTGGTGTCAGCCTCGGGTTTGCTGTCAGCCGGTTTCTTGTCGTCAGGTTTGCTGTTGTTGTCGGTCATGCCGATGCTCTCAAACTGGTCAGTGCCTTTATGATAGCGTCAACGCTACCATCATGGGCGAGTATTGGATTGTAACGAAAGCCGAGCTGTTGTGCCCGTTCCGCCTGGCGTGGATGAATCACCACCAGCGGGATCTGATAAAGCGTGTTCAGGTTGGCCGGCTCCACCATGCTCAGTAGATTATCGAGTGCCTCATTGCTGCTGATCAGAATGACATCGATGCTTCCGGATTGCAGGGCGGTATTCAGCGGCGCCGTGTCCACCTCCGGTCGATGACGTTTATAAACTTCAGCATAGTCAACCTGAGCGCCCCGTGCGCGCAGGGTTTCCGCCAGCAGCTCGCGGCCATTTCGGCCACGGAATATCAAGATGTGCTTGCCACTGGCATTCTGCAGAGCTGAATGTTGCAGCAGTGCTTCGCTGTCACTGCCACTCGATGGCACGATGTCGGCGGCCCGGCCGAGTCGGGCTTCAAGTTCCTGTTCACTCCCCTTGCCAATGGTGGCGAGGCGTAACGTGTCTGGCCAGGCCCGTTGCTGCGTGACGGCCTCGTCTCCATAGCGTACCGCATTCGGGCTGATGAAAATGACAATGTCGTACTGCTCAAGGTGTGCAATCAGGCGATCAAGCTCCGGCGAGGCCCAAGGCGTGATTTCAAGTAGCGGGAATGACCAGGGGCTGGCCCCGGCGGCTTGGAGTTGTTCCATTAATGGCCCGGCCTGCTGGGCCGGACGAGTGACCATGACGCGTAAGCTCGACAGGTCATTGGGCATACAGGCTTTCCAGGATTTGATCCGCGCCGCGGGAAAGCAGATCTTCGGCCAGTACCCGTCCCAGGTATTCCGCATCCTCGGGCTGACCGGCGATTTCACCGTGAATAATCTGGGATCCATCGACTGTACCCACCAGGCCCCTTAACAGGATCACTCCGTGGGCCAGCTCGGCATAGCCGGCAATGGGGACCTGGCAGCCGCCCTGCAGGCGATGATTCAGGGACCGCTCCGCCCGTACCCGAATCGCAGTATCGCGATCATTCAGCGGAGCCAGTAGCTCATTGACCCAGTCGTCATCCTGGCGGCACTCAATGCCGACCGCGCCCTGGCCAATCGCGGGCAGGCTGATCTCGGGAGAGAGGCATTCGGTGATGCGGTCTTCCATCCCGAGGCGCTTCAGGCCGGCTGCAGCGAGAATAATGGCGTCATAGTTGCCATCATCCAGCTTTTGTAAGCGAGTATTCACATTGCCGCGCAGGTCGATGATATTCAGATCCGGGCGCTGGGCGGCGAGCTGGCACTGGCGGCGCAGGCTGGAGGTGCCGAGCCGGGCGCCCTTGGGCAGGTCTTCGAACAGGCTGTAATCGTTGGAGACGAAGGCATCGCGGGGGTCCTCACGCGGGCAGATGACCGACAGGTGCAGGCCCTCCGGTAGTTCCACCGGGACGTCCTTCATGGAGTGTACGGCAATGTCCGCATCCCCGCTTAACAGGCCGTTTTCCAATTCCTTCACGAACAGGCCCTTGCCGCCCACCTTGGCCAGGGGGGTATCGAGGATTCTGTCGCCATCCGTGGTCATTTTGATCAGTTCCACATTCAGGTCCGGATGATATTGCAGGAGGACGTCACGGACGTATTCGGCCTGCCACAGGGCAAGTTGGCTTTTACGGGTGGCGATGCGCAGGGTGTCGGTCATGAGCAGGTTCCAGACAAGAGTACTCAGTTGAACTTTTCAGGATTATGCAGGTTTATTGAAGGTATGATACACGAAATCGTCGATTGTACTGATACCCATGAATAACGTGAAATCTCAGCTCAGGCCAATAGTAGCAGCCCTGTGCCTGTTTGCCGTGACAGCGGTACAGGCTGAGATACTACCCTATGTGAAGGTGCGTGAAGTTACTGATCTGCAGGTGGTGGGGCAAGAGGCGCGTGTTCGAAAGTTGCCCATCCTGATTATGTTTTCGATGCGGGATTGTCAGTACTGCGATGTGGTGCGTGAAGAGTTTCTCAAACCCATGCTGCGCAGTGGGGATTATGCTGAACGTGTGATCATGCTTGAATTGTACTCTGACAGTCATGCACAGCTACGAGATTTCAATGGTCAGTTGATTAGTGCCAGCGTACTGATTCAGCGTTATAAAGCCGGATTTGCCCCCACGGTGGTCTTTCTTGATTCACAGGGGAAAGAACTGGCGGAACGTTTGATTGGGATTACCACGCGGGACTTCTATGGTGGTTTTCTGGATGAGGCAATCGACGAGTCATTGCAACGTGTGCATGACATCGCCAGCAACTAGCGATTATTCACTTATCTGGCAAAACGGTTGAGCTAGATTTTGACGCCTTGGGTGGAAGTGCCCTGCTTTAATTCTGATACTTCAAACGGAAAAACATCATAAGTCTGGGTGTAGTCTACGATCAAAAATTTCTTTTCGTGCCGCACAAACGTAATAATAATATTTTGTACTGATTTGTATTCCGGCTTGTCATTTATATGATCGGAAACGAGTTGTGCAGTCTTTATTGCAAGTGACTTGCGATTTTCAAATGTATCCTCGTTATAAGTCGTATTCACCAGGGATATGGTAATAGTCCTGCCGTTCTGAATATGTATGCCACTTTCGCCCTCAGTTAATTGTTGATCCACCAGTTTCTTGATCGCGTACAGTCCGCCTACCTGGTTGGCGAATTTACCCACCGATGAGCTGAAATTTTCTGAACAGCCTGTCAGTATTAAGAAAGAGAGAAACACACTAAATGTAATGCGGGTAAGATGCTTGCAGAAACGTATCTGCGGTATCGTGGCCGAATTATCCATGGCATTATCCAATCGTATAAGAATTGTCAGAATTTAGTGATTCGCATTTCCGGGGAAGTCTTTTAGACAACAGCGGCCCGACGGATTGCGTATTTCACAGTCGCACGTTGACGACCTGGTTTTTTCAGTAACAAAAGACTTTAATTTGACGGTATTATTTTCTGACAAGAGATCGGTTAATCGGATATCAAAGCAATAACAGATATGCCTGTCAGGGGAACGGGACTTCTGACCGACTGTCAGGCGGAGGTCATCTTGTCGAATCTGTTGTTGATCATCTCCGAAATATACAACTTCGCAATCCGGGTCATCACAGAAATAGTAGGCTTGTGAAGATAGTTTGCGTTGCCAGGGCTTTACGATATGATGCAGTACTGTTCGAAGACTGACTTGCGAGTAGGCTTGACCGTTAAGCGGGCAAACGGATTTTTTAGTAATGTCATTACAAGAGTTTGTCGAGCTGCAGTGTGTCATGATAGCGTTCCAGCGTGCTGAGGCGTTATTTTTCTTTAACAAAACGGAAATAGGCAAACTGCTGTGCCTTATCGGATGGGGTAGTGTGGGTTTCAGAGTTCTCTTCTAGCAGCGTGAAGTCACTGCCCAGTTCAGCAAGCAACTTCTCCGCATCATATTGCACAATATCAAGCCCGCTGCATTTTGACGGGCCACCGATGGCGAAGGCTGCCATGATTAAATGGCCACCAGGCTTAAGGGTGCGCTGTAGAGTTTCTACATAGCGTTCGCGATCGGTTGCTGCGGTAAGAAAATGAAACACGGCGCGATCATGCCAGAGATCAAACTGATGTGGTGATTGAAAGACAGTGATATCAGACTCGAACCACTCTATGTGATCGGCTGCAGAAGCGAGTCGTTTTTTGGCATAGGCAAGCGCATTACCTGATATATCGAGTACCGCCAGATGTTGGTAACCACGCTCATTAAGGCGGTCTACCAGTATCGAGGCGCCACCGCCAATATCGATAATGGCGGCATGGGTAGAGATTCCGGTATTTTCGATGAGTTGTAACGATAACGCCGGTTCTTTCTGGTACCAACTCACCTCAAGCGGCGACTTGTTACTGTAGACCTCATCCCAGTGGGCTTTTCTGTTCATAATGTTTAGTTTAGCGGAGTCATCGTCGTTTATATTACAGCTATATAAAATCCAGGTATACAACCTAGCGTTTCATGAATTTTCTGATATCCGGCAGGTGGCGGCGACTGACCTCGAGCACTTTATCGCAGCCATTTAGTCTGATATGACAACGACCCTGGTTGTCTTTCTCCAGGGCGGCGATATGGTCGATGGCAACCAGGGCGTTTCGGTGGACACGCATAAAATGCTGTGGAAATTTTTGCTCCAGTGTAAGCAGGGAGTCTTCAATCAGGACTTCACCCTCGGCATAACCGACAGTGACGTATTTGTGTTCCGCCAGGAAAAAATAAATCGTATTTACAGGAATCAATTGAATATTGCCTTTAACACGTGCGCTGATATGTGTGGGTTCCGTATGGTCGGCTTCCGTTTCACTGATAGCCTGTAGCTGGGCGCGATTAAGTCGTGTCGCTGCCGACAAGGCCTGTTGCAGGTTATCCTTGCGTACCGGCTTGAGTAAATAATCGACCGCATGGGTTTTAAATGCTGACAGGGCGTAGTCATTATAAGCGGTGGTGAATATGACAGCTGGCGGCGCATCCATTTTACTCAGGTGTTCGGCCGCTTCGAGGCCGTCCATTCCCGGCATACGAATATCGAGCAGGACTACGTCGGGCTGGCAGGTCTGGCTCGCTTCCAGCGCCTGTTTGCCGTTAGCGGCCTCTGCCACGACTTCACAGTCGTTGAGTTGTTGCAACATGCCACGTAATCGCATACGGGCCGGCTGCTCATCATCGACGATCAGGATCTTCATATTCGTTCTGGTACGGGAAGCTGAGTTTAACCTGGTAGTGGTGTTCATCCGTTTCTATCTGTAGATCACCCTGTTTGCCATGCAGGGCGACGAGGCGTTCACGGATATTGTCCTGGGCCAGTTGGTTGCCCCGGGCGATTTGTTGTGCGGAATCATGATTAAGCGGATTGCGTATCGTGAGTTCAATCTTTTTGTTCTCCAGTTGCCCTGCGATTTCAATCGTGCCGCCATCCGTGAGCGGTTCGATGCCGTGGTAAATGGCATTTTCCAGCAAGGGCTGAATCAGTAGGGGTGGAACAAGCGCATCCCTGGGAAGAGTATCGATACTCCATTTTTGTTGCAGGCGTTCACCCAGTCGCAACGCCTCGATATCCAGATAACGATGACACAACTCCAGTTCCTCGCTCAGGGGAATGAGATTGCGTGCATCACTTAATGAGGCACGGAACAGATCGGCCAGGTTCTCTACCGCATCTTCTGCCTGTTGTGGCTCGGCGGGGATCAGGCTGGCAATGGTATTCATGCTGTTAAACAGAAAGTGCGGTCGTATCCGGGATTGCAGTGCCTGCAGGCGCGCTTCACTTTCAGCCTGGATATTACGCCGCCATTGGTTTTGCACATAAAAGTAACGCAGGATGGGTCCGCTGATAATGGCGCCTATCACCACGTTGCGTAGTAAAAAGTGAATGTGCCATGTTTGGGACGCTTCATAGCCTGACTTGTAAATTAACCAGTAAGCCAGTTCGGTGACAAGTACGATAACCAGCAGAATGAGCAGGTAACTGATAAGTCCGGCTTGAATATTTGTCATCCCACATAGCCAGGGCCGGACAATACACAGTACGGTGCAACTGCCAAGCGCACACCACTGGACATAAAGGGAGATCATGCCAAGGTTGTTCCAGCGTTGGGCGAGGGGGATATCCAGTGGCGCCAGCGCCAGTACAAAGGCAGCTAGCTGGGCAATAATCACCACGACAAAGACCATGCGCATGCCGCAGAGGTCAGGCAGGAACAAATCGTCACAATTGATGGTTGAGCGTTTAAGGCGCATGGTTATCGTATGATTTTGAATCCATTATTACGCAAAGCAGGAGTGATTGATAATGGTTTTAAGCACCCACAGATACTGTTATTTAACGGCATAAGCAAAATGCGACTTAATAGTAAAACCGGTATACTCACAATTATTATCGACTAACCAGAAGAACCGGCCATGAGTGACGCCAATAATACCGACAAGCCCTGGGCGGGGCGGTTTACCGCGCCGACCGATGCCTTTGTAGAAGCCTTTACCGCGTCGGTAGGTTTCGACAAGCGTATGTACAAGCAGGATATTGCCGGCTCAATTGCTCATGCACGCATGCTGGCCCATGTTGGTGTGCTGACGGAGGAGGAATGTCGGGCCATTATTGATGGTCTGCAGGATATTCAGCTTGAAATTGAACGGGGAGAATTTGCCTGGTCGACCCAGCTGGAAGATGTCCACATGAACATCGAGGCGCGCTTAACCGACCGTATCGGTGCGACCGGTAAGAAACTCCATACAGGCCGATCCCGTAATGACCAGGTGGCAACCGATATACGCCTTTACCTGCGGGATCAGATCAGGGCCCTTGCGCGTGAGCTGCGGCGCTTGCAGGAAGCTCTGCTGGAGCTTGCCGGGCGCGAAGCCGATACCATCATGCCTGGATTTACCCATTTACAAACCGCCCAACCGGTGACCTTCGGCCATCATATGCTGGCCTGGATGGAAATGTTAATGCGGGATCAGTCACGCCTGGAGGATTGCTATCAGCGGGTTAACGTAATGCCGCTGGGTGCTGCCGCACTGGCGGGAACGACCTATCCGGTTGACCGGGACTTCACTGCGCGGGAACTGGGGTTTGATACCATCGCGGAAAATTCACTCGATGCGGTTAGTGATCGGGATTTCGCCATTGAGTTTGTGTCTGCGGCCGCAACCCTGATGATGCACCTGTCGCGTTTTTCAGAGGAACTGATTCTCTGGAGTTCGGCTCAGTTTGATTTCGTTGATCTGGGTGATAGCTTTTGTACGGGATCCAGCATCATGCCGCAGAAGAAAAATCCGGATGTACCGGAACTGGTTCGCGGTAAGACCGGCCGGGTTTATGGTCACCTGATGAGCCTACTGACATTAATGAAAGGCCAGCCCCTGGCGTATAACAAGGATAACCAGGAAGACAAGGAGCCATTGTTCGATACCCTGGATAATGTCAAAGGTTGCCTGCGGTTGTTTGCCGATATGATGCCGCAGATCACTGTGAAGGCCGACAATATGCGGGAGGCGGCACGAAGCGGTTTTTCGACCGCGACAGATCTTGCGGATTATCTGGTGCGTAAAGGCATGCCGTTTCGTGATGCCCATGAAGTGGTCGGCAAAGCCGTACGTCACGGAGTGGAAACCGGCAAGGATCTGGCAGAAATGACGCTGGCGGATTTGCAGGGCTTCAGTGAAATTATTACTCAAGATGTGTTCGATGTCCTGACCCTGGAAGGGTCCGTTGCGGCACGGGACCATATTGGCGGGACCGCGCCGGACCAGGTGCGGGCGGCAGTAGGGCGTGCGCGTGACCGGCTGGCCAAATACAAGCTGGCTGAGCCAAGCTAGATGCAGGTCGGAATATAAAAAGGGCGGCCAAAGGCCGCCCTTTTTTGTTATCTACAACTAGGCTTTGGTGCCGAATCACTTCTCAAGCAGTTTGTTTCTCAGTCTCTTCCAGTACTTCCCTGGCACGCATCATGAGTAAACTCACATCATCTCCCTTGTGCCATTCGGCCACACCGAAGCGGGCCTGGACTTTGAAATCGCTGTTTTCAACACCCTCAATATAGAGATTTCCAAGCCGTTGGCTTATCAGTTCGATCATCTGCCCGGTCGCCTCCAGGTGAGTTTCGGGCAGAATCAACAGGAATTCACTGTCATCCATGCGACCGATGGTGTCGGCCCAGCGTAACTGGTCATTCAGCATATTACGGATGGCTATCAACAAGGGTCTGGCTGAGTCGGTTCCCTGTGACTTGATAAAATCATCCAGGTTATCGACCTGCATGATTAGAATAGTCAGCGGATTCTTGTAACGGCGACTCCGGGATACCTGTGATTCCAGGCTCTGTGACAGAGCCCGTTGATTTGGCATGCCGGTTTCTTCATCAGTGAGCGAGACAGATTCAAGTTCTGACTGAAGAGCGTCGCGTTCCAGCAGCAGTAGTTTGCTCGCTGTGGCATCAGTAAAAAATTGCATCTTGCTGCCATCATTCAGTGCTTGAGTGGTACCGAGCAGCCAGAGCTCATCCTCGGTATCAGTGGCTGGCAGGTGAACCGTGGCATTCTCGGTCCAGAGCTTTTGCAATTCACGTGGAACAGCATCAACTTCCTGTTCGATAATTTTGTCCGCACGCGCACCCAACCAGTTCTTCAATGCGGGATTTATCCAGCAGATCTTGCCATCCTTGTCGATGAGTGACAGGCCGATGGGGCAAGCTTCAAGCAATTGTTGGTATTGCGCGGTATCGAGTGATTTCAACATGGTCGATTTCCGAATTTCTTTTTTGTATAAGCTACTCTCTGGCTTCAGATGGCGCAAGCGCCATTGGTATTAATGGACTCATTCTTGCCGCATATCCTTGAAAATCAGTTGCAGATCATTATGCCATTTTTTCATGATCGCCTGCAGATTTGGATCATCAGCCTGGAACAGCATTTCCGGATTCACCGCCACCAGCATGGTTTCCTCTTCCTCGGCAAAGATGGCGATCTTGTGGGGTAGGTATGGAATGAGTTGGGGATACTCATCTGCCAGCTGTCGAATTTCATCGGCCTGGCCATAGAATACGATGCGATACTTGTCGGTTTTATAGCCTTTGGCGGTCAAGCCGATATCCACGCGCTGTACCCGACTCAGGGTATGATTGTATTTTTTAAGCGTGCTCTGCAGCTTGAGCATTGCTTCCGGAAAAGTCATGGGTACGCGCGCCATTAGCAGATCTTCTGCTATCACCGGCAGGCCCGGTAGGAACAGTAACCCGAGGATAACCGCATGCCAGAAGAATCTGGATTTCATAAGGTGGCATCCTCAATGATCGACACATAAGTGTCATTCATTTCATGGCACAACTTGTTCAATTCAGAATTGTTGAACAAGGGCGAGAGGCGACTGGGATTGAGGGCGTACACCATCACCTTGCCGTCTTTCTCTACCACTGTGATGCGACAGGGTAGGAACAACCCGACACGTGGATCAATCGCCAATGCCTGATTGAGGAAACCGAAGTTGCAGAAGTAAATGATATGTTGCTGTGGGTTTTCTTTGCCAGCTTCAACCAGGCCTTCATCCAGTGTCTGTTCGCGAATAATAATGAAGTTGTTACCGATGGCCGCATCCTTGAGATTCGCAATGGTGGTTTTCAAGTCATACGATGATTCAAAAGCGATAGTGGCTTCTTTCGCTTCCAGCGGTTTTTGTTCCTTGGGCAGCGGATTCTGTTCAAACGATCGGACATAGACCACCAAATCATTGATGTCCTGTTCCTTCAGGCCCTGCTTCAGGAACGATACCATCGGGGTGCCTTCGCGGCCGTTCATCAGGGTGGCTTTAATGAATTGATCCGAGGCGGCCTTGAGAAAACCGGGGTTATTCAGCGCGGGAGCGATAATGGGTAAATCCCGGGGACGTGAAAAGGTCAGGCCGGTTCCTTTACCGCCCTCGCCGAGTGGGCCATGACAGGCCATGCAGTGTTGTTGATAGAGTTGCTGACCGTGCTTGGCATCCCCCAGTACCGGCGTGACCGGGTAGCGAAAGGGTTTGCCTGGCGCCCAGCGACGAATGTATTTAACCAGGGCCTTGATGTCGGCATTGCTCAGGCTCGGAAAGGCGGGCATGACCCGTCCCGGGCGGCCATGGCGAATCGTGGCTTTCAGGTAGTTGTTGGTGACGCTGTACTGGAAATCCGGCAGGGTCAACGGAACTCCCACGCCCCCATTGCCGTCATAGCCATGACAGGCGGCACAGTGCTGGCGATATAGTTCTTCACCGCTTTTGCTGGCAGCGGCCTGGCTGGTGATGGCCGTGATGGACAAACCCAGGAGCAGAAGCGCCCGGCAGAGCATACTGGTCTCCCTGATTAGCATGTTCAAAGTGTAAACTTAAACCCGGCCACAAGGCTATTAAGTTATATCAATCGGAATTTAATAATCAGTGAAATGCAATGAAACCCTTTTCGGAAGCCTGCGAACAAAACAAACGACCCATTCTGGCTGTGCTGCAACAGTACTTTGCCAATGTAAGTAATGTGCTGGAAATCGGCAGTGGCACCGGTCAACATGCGGTATTTTTTGCTGCCCAGTTACCGCATTTGCATTGGTTGACCAGTGAGGTTGAAGAGTACCATCCCGGTGTCAGGGCCTGGCTGGATGAAGCGGGATTATCCAACATTGACGGTCCCATAGAGCTGGATGTTAACCAGCCAGACTGGCCGGTTACTGAGATCGAGGCGGTGTTTAGTGCCAACACCGTGCATATCATGGATTGGTCCGGCGTGGAGAGAATGTTTGTCGGCATTGGACGCGTATTACAGCCAAAAGGTGTGTTCTGCCTTTATGGGCCGTTTAATTATAAGGGTAATTACAGCAGTGAAAGTAATGCACGATTTGACCTGTGGCTCAAGCAACGTGACTCCCGCAGTGGTATCCGTGACTTTGAGGCCTTGAACATCCTGGCACAGCAGCATGGCATGGAGTTACTCGCCGATCATGCCATGCCGGTAAATAACCGCACCCTGGTGTGGCAGAAATTACCTGTTAGTAACGAAAAACTACAATAGTTAACAGTTATTGTTATCGGGTCCTGCGGGTCTCAGGCGCCGAGCTGAAAAATCTGTTTAAGCCAACGACTGATATCGTCGATTTCGTCCGGGCAGACGCTGTGCTCCATGTAGTAAGTTACCCACTCGGGCTCATAGCCATACTGTTCCAGAAAATGGCGCGAGTCCTCCCCGAGGGTAAGAGGCACGACAGGATCGTGACTACCGTGCGCCATAAAAATGGGGAGATTTTGATTGGCTTCACTGGCCTCCTGGTGAAGTGATTGCACCAGGGGCAGGTAGCTGGATAATGCCATGACACCAGCCAGGCGTTGGGGATAACGCAGGCCGGTTTGCAGGGCGATAGCACCACCCTGAGAAAAACCTGCAATGATAATGTTTTCTGTGGCAATGCCGCGGGTATTTTCCCGTTGAATAAGCGCATCGATATGCTGCTGACTTTGACGAATACCGGTTTCATCTTCCTGTTGAGCAAAGTCGGGTGAAACAATGTCATACCAGGCCGGCATCACCACACCACTGTTGATCGTGACAGCCTGTTGTGGCGCATGAGGAAAAATAAAACGGATGTTCGCCGACGCCGGCAACTGCAGTTCCGGTACGATAGGTTCAAAGTCATGGCCATTGGCGCCAAGGCCGTGCAGCCAGATAATGCTGTACTCGACCTGCTCAGGGCCAAGTTCAACACAGGGAAGCAGCTCAATTGTCATGGGCTCAAGGGCCGCCGACTTCAATGGGCTCGCCAGCCTGCTCAGAGCAATATTGGCTCAGGGCGGTGAACAATTCCTGTTCACTGCTTTCCAGTTGCCACTGATCGGTGTTTTCGTTATAGACAAAGTGAAAGCCACCTTGGCGGGCAGCGACCCAGATTTGGCGTACCGGGGTTTGACGGTTAATAATGATTTTACTGTCGTCCTCAAAACTCAGGGTCAAAATACCGCCGGCGGTTTCGTAGTCGATATCGGCATCTGTGTTCTCAATTGCATCTTCGATTTGTTCCAGGATGTCATCGACACGCTGGTTGAATTCTGATTCGTCCATTCGTTTGTTCCAACTATGTGGGGGATACAAATTCTACTGCAGGTAAGGATTTGACGTGAAGCAAAAAAAAGGCGAAGGGAAAGCCCTTCGCCTGGTTTAACATACAACGGGAAATTTATTTGATCTTCGCATCTGTGGCATCTTTACCGCCGGTGTTATCGACCCAGCTGATGCTGACGGCATCGCCGGCCTTGCCACCTTTGAAGCTGAAAGACAGATACGGATTTTTGGATACGGCCGGGCCCCATTCGGCGACGAGCACATTCTTGCCATTGTGCTTGC
>JAHEIJ010000192.1 GCA_024639445.1 Gammaproteobacteria bacterium | reverse complement strand
TAGATATGCGGTGAAAACCACCTCAATTAACGACAGTGTTATCCACGTCACCAATCTGAGTAAGTGATTCAACGATATTCGTGCTGTAGGTAACATTTCGTTTCACGTAAAAATGGTAGTGCTACGACATTACTGGGGGGGGGTAACGGTGCCGGACAAATCTCATAAATGACTCATTCTCAACGCGTGTGATTGATGCTCTTCACAAGCTTAAACTTAACAATTACTCCATCTCGGCCTCAGCATTTAGCTTGGCGCGAATATAGTCACCGTGCTTGATATATAGTAACTCGGCTATACGACGTACCAGATGTTCTTCATATTTATCCACGTCATTGTCGGCCAGCACCACTCGCCATATTTGTTCCAGCAACATCACCTTTTCTTCGTTAGTAAGGCGTCCATGCAGCAAAGATGTGAATTCATGTAAAGAGGTCACATCCTTGACTCGTTCTTCCGCAAGCTGCAATAATTCTTCCGCTTCATGACTCGAAAGCGAAAAACTTTCCTGCAAGGCCTGTTTGACAACCTGCTGTTCACGTTTATCAACCTTATGATCAGCATGCATCACTTCAACAAATAGAACAGCTGCTGCCAGCTTTATCAACTGCTGCTTGTCTAAACCAGCTGCTGACTGATTACTGTCGTTATCTTTTTGAAGTAATTTTTTTATTGCTTCTATCATTAACAAATACCTTGCTATTCCTGGCTAGTCCCAAAGTCGCCACATCAACCAACCAAGTGCCACACATATCAGGCTGACAGATACCACGTGTTGTGAAGCATTTCCACTTTCAGCATCAAAGTGCTTCAATGCCTTTTTCTCTTCAGCATTGAATTTCAAGCCTGCCGCCTTGAGCTTATCCCACGCATCTCTCAGCTGAGTTGAGACTTCCCCTTCTTCAAACGCAAGTGCTTGCGGGATTTTTGAAACTGGGATTAGTCGATCTGGCTTTCCTTTGGGGAAATCAGCATCATTCGTCACCAGAATACGTCCTTCTACATTGACTGTGGGTAACAAGGTTTGTACTGCCATGACATAGGCATCCAACTCCGGCAAGGGATTAGAAAACTTGTAACTGCGTTTTCCTATGACCTGACTCCAGGTTCCAATATTGTCGGCGGCAAAAATGATTCCACAATATCGTTTAATCGGTAAAATATAGATCCCTCGTGACGTCAAAACAATATTTTCGATCAACACCCTCCCGTCCATGCCGTCAGGCAGTGCAATATTACGTATTGCCGCCACCCCCAGCCTGCGAACGCTGCGGTACATATATTGCTCTTTTAGCCAGTTCCTGAGAGCTGTGTAACTCAATATCAGGGCAAGAATCAACAGTACAACCACGGGACCCCAGGTCATAAATTCCGCTTCATATTGAAAAGACAATTCCGTTGCCTGCTGTAAAATATCTGTCATTTTGTCCCCTTATTAATGCGGGCTTAATAATAATCCAAGATTCGCCCATTAACCAAGCCAGCATTGGTCAGCAAACAATTACACTGTTCTTACCAGAAAAGCTTCAATTCTCTGACTCAGCGGCTATGATGAAATAAACAACAAGAGGCCGTCATGTGAACCAGGATCACGAGAAAAACCTGCAAGCCGCTCAGGATGTCGTCACCGAATATGGGCACTTGTTGGCACAATTAGACACTGCCAGCTATGCCCACCCATTATCCCGCTTACCTTACGATAAAGATAAAATTAAAAGCGCGATCCATTTATTATTATGGGAATTTCATGGCGAAAATCAGGACATTAGTAACAGTCTGGCGCAGAGCTATATTTACCTGGCACAGTTCATTGATGATGCGGAGGCCGCAACCGTTGCCCGTGGCCAGGCAGTGTTACAGTCAAGCGATCTGGATCCGGAGGAACTGGACTATGCTGATGAGGCAGCAATAATTATCAATGGAATAAAAGCGGAAATGGAAAACCTGATGCAGGATGTCAAAACCTTCTTGCCCTAATTTTTTGTCATCTCTGCTAATATCTGATCCACGTCGCTGAAATCCAGGGTGCAAATCCGTACCGGATCCCGTTTGCCCTTCACCTGCACATGTTGGCGTCGACCCTCAATAAATCTGGCTGGCAGATCCTGATAAGCCGTTTCACTCAAAACCACATCCGTGCCAAGAAACTTGCTGGCACTCTCAAGACGGAATGCGATATTAACCGCGTCACCCAGGGCCGTATTCTCCTGCCCAATACCCATGGAAGCGGCACCCGTATTAAGTCCCACACCGATGGTGATTGGTTCAGGAACCTCAGTATATGTTTCACTTAACTTGCGGGTTATCTGGTTAATGGCACTGGCGGCCGATAAGGCTTGCAGGACTGTTCTGTGCTGCTCCAGCTCAGATTCCCAACGGGCAAATACACAATCACCAATGAATTTATCCACGATGCCGCCATGTTTGATTATGGTATCGCTAACCTGATGAAACCAACTGTTCATTAATTTTGTGAGTGTACGGATATCCACCTGCTCGGACAAAGTGGTAAAGCCTCGTATATCGGCCACCAGGATTGTGATTTGTTGTATCTCCGGTGCATCTGAAATAAGGGTATCCTGTAATGACAGGGTATCCACCGAGGACTCATCCTTCCGGGTCTGTTTAAATTCCATTTCCAGCCGGCCCATCGCGATGCGATCACCATCCTTGAGCAAACGGGGAGTGGTGACACGCTGCTGGTTAATAAAACTGCCATTGGAGCTACCGCTGTCAATCAAGTAGTAATCCCCCCGACCAATCCGGCGAATCATGGCGTGATTACGGGAGGCATGCAGATCTGGCAGGACGATATCACTGTTCCGATCCCGGCCCAGTGTCAGTACGGTCTTACAAGGGATTTCCTGAATTTCACCTTGGTGTTTATAACGTATAAATGCCGTCATGGAGCCTCTTTATCCTGACGAGGCAAGCGCCATAGTCAAGTTATAATACCTGCAAATATTTGTTCGGCAATAATGGGCCTGACTAAAGCGAAATTGACACCTAATTTCAAGTCAGGGATTTCACTAACCCTCTTATCGGTGGCTGATTCACCAGGGAGCGAAATAAGGAAACCTCATTGGCAGCCTGCATTCCGCAGAGGATATCTTCGTAGTCACCATTCTCAGGCTGTACCGGTTCCCGCAACAGATTGGCCGTTTCACCATGTTCCGCGTGAATATGCGCGTCAACGCTCGCAAGCACCTCTTCATTGCGGGCAAAATCCCTTACGGTCTGGGCTACCCGAAATAGCCAGGCCTGGGCGAACACATCCCCTCGCCGCTGGGACTCGGTATCTTCCTCGTCCTCCACGCCGGCGATGAACTCTTCTCTGGTCTTGGTTAATTGGCGTAACAGGACTTCAAAGGTATAGGTGGATAGCCCTGGCGAAAAATCCAGCCCAAGAAATCGATATTCAGGGCGGCGACCATAATGCCGCGCAACAAAGACACGGCAATCAAACGTGTCGGCAACCAGGTTGGCAAGTGCTAACACCCAAAAAGGAGGTGTGTAGGCCTGGCCGATATCTACGACCGACTCAGCCACGATCGCTTCCCGCACCAGATCTTCACTGATACGGTATTTTCTCATCAGACGATGCGCCTGACGCAACGCCATCGCTGC
This sequence comes from Gammaproteobacteria bacterium, assembly GCA_024639445.1. Lineage (GTDB taxonomy): Bacteria > Pseudomonadota > Gammaproteobacteria > UBA6429 > Thiohalophilaceae > JAHEIJ01. The sequence goes on along the minus strand of JAHEIJ010000192.1, from coordinate 1,415 downwards.
TTCGTAAGGATTGCCGGATTCGGACAGCCGCAGACACTTGCAGACTTTATCGATTATTTTCCGGTGTTCCACCGCACCGATTCCCCTTTATTATTGGTGTTTTGACTTGATTTTATAATATAAACATGAATTTACAAGCACTTTCTATTAAAATACATTAAAAATGCTATCCATTTTGAGCAGGTGCTAAGTAATTAAAGCTTGTTTTACACTTTTTTGACGCTATTTAATGACGAAGATTGATCACATTTTGATGTTGACGCCGCTTCACCAGATTCGGCATGAAACCCGATATTGAGACAAATGATGGTTTCCGCGGAACAAATCCCCGTCTTTGACGAAGATGCCATTCGGCAACAGGCCCTGCTGACCCCCCCTGCAACCCATCTCACCGGGGCACGTCGTGATGCACAAATTGTGCGCATCAAAAAGCTCCTGCAGGAACGGGATGCAGTTCTGGTCGCCCACTACTATGTTGATGATGACCTGCAAATGCTGGCCGATGAAACCGGCGGCTGTGTGGCCGATTCCCTGGAAATGGCCCGCTTTGGGCATGACCACCCTGCCACTACCGTAGTGGTTGCCGGGGTACGTTTTATGGGAGAAACGGCCAAAATCCTCAATCCGGAAAAACGCGTCCTGATGCCGACCCTCAAGGCCGAGTGCTCGCTGGACTTGAGCTGCCCCGTAGACGCCTTCAATACATTCTGTGATGCCCATCCCGAGCGCACCGTCGTGGTTTACGCTAACACCAGCGCTGCCGTGAAAGCCCGCGCCGATTGGGTGGTCACGTCCAGCATCGCCACTCGTGTGATTCAACACCTGCACGAACGGGGCGAAAAGATTCTCTGGGCTCCGGACCGTTTCCTCGGCAGTTACGTCCAGAAGGTGACCGGTGCCGATATGCTGCTGTGGCAGGGCTCCTGCATCGTGCATGACGAATTCAAGGCCGAAGAACTGAAAAAGCTGCGCGCCAAACACCCTCAAGCTGCAGTGTTGGTCCACCCCGAATCCCCCGGTGACGTCATCGCGCAAGCAGACGTGGTGGGTTCCACCACGCAAATCATCCAGGCCGCCACCGAGCTGGATAACCCGACTTTCATTGTGGCGACGGACAAGGGCATTTTCTACAAAATGAAGCAAGCGGCGCCCGGAAAAACCTTCATTGAAGCGCCTACAGGTGGCGTGGGTGCCAGTTGTGGCAGCTGTGCCCATTGCCCCTGGATGGCCATGAACGGCCTTGAGAATCTGGGTACGACGCTCGAGAATCTGGATAATGAGGTCCACATCGATCCGGATATCGGCCAACAGGCCATGGTTTCCCTGACCCGTATGCTGGACTTCGCCGCCAGCGAAAATAAGTCGGCTATTGGCGAGGCGAATATCGCCTCACCGTCCTGAACCTTACCCCTCCA
>JAHEIJ010000015.1 GCA_024639445.1 Gammaproteobacteria bacterium | reverse complement strand
CCAATCAAAAGTGTACCTGATCTTCGTCTGAGTAAAGTGTGGGTCCCTTCTGCGGATGATCTCGTCCTGGAAGGGATTAAGGCATATGATATTCAACCCATCCCGCTACATCTTGGAGATGTGCTTACAGGCCTGCAAACCGGGCTTATTGACACGGTTGCCGCTCCACCCATTGCCACTCTCGCCTTGCACTGGCATACCCAGGTCCGTTACCTGACCGACATGCCTCTCCTCTATAGTACTGCGCTTTTAATTATCGATAAAAAAGCCTTTGACAAGTTGAGTAAACAGGATCAACAAATCACGCGTGATGTCATGGGCCGGGTGTTTATCAAACTCGACAAACAAAATCGCATCGATAACAAGAGCGCATTTGGCGCAATCCAATCCCAGGGTATTGAGATGATCAAACCTGATGCGGAGCAGCTCAAGGAATGGCGCGGTTATGCCTACGAGGCACGCCTGCAACTAGTAAAATCGGGTAAAATCAGCAATGAAATCATGCGGGCAGTTGAACAACACCTGAATGACTTTCGTAACCGGAAAAGCAAATAGACCAGTAAAGTACCTATGCTTCTGCGACTGTATCGATTTTTACTTCGATTCGAGGAAAGCCTACTCGTTATTATTCTACTCTGTACGATTATAATTGCGGTAGCCCAGATATTTTTACGCAATTTTTTCCATTCCGGTATTCCATGGGGAGACAGTCTGGTACGTATCCTGGTGTTATGGCTCGGACTTATTGGCGCCATGATTGCAAGCCGCAACCATCGCCATATAAAAATCGATATAATTTCACGACATCTAAATCCGGCTAACCAAATCCGCTTGCGACGCTTCACGGACACTATTACGTCATCCGTATGTTTCATCGTGGCCTGGTATGCCTATGTCTTTGTCAGGATTGAATACCAGGATGGCATGATTGCCTTTGAGAAGGTACCAGTATGGGTGACGGAAGCCATTATTCCACTCGCCTTCTTTACAATGGCAGTTAGATATTTAATAACTGCTCTATTGCCTCATAGCATGCAGAGTGATTAATGGAAATTACTTTGATAATTCTGGTTCTGGTGTTACTTGCTTTCGCCGGCACGCCCTTGTTTGTAATTATCACCGCAGCGGCAATACTCGGTTTCTATTACAACGGCGTTGATCTTTCCGTAATCACTATTGAAATATACCGCATCACATCTACCCCCTTGTTGCTGGCGCTGCCGCTATTTACCCTTGCCGGGTATTTACTAAGTGAGAGCAATACTTCCAAAAGACTTGTGCATCTTTCTCGTAGTTTACTGGGTTGGTTGCCGGCGGAAATGGTTGCCGTAACCTTGTTCGCCTGCGCTCTGTTCACCGCATTTACCGGTGCCACTGGTGTCACCATCGTAGCATTAGGTGCATTACTCTATCCTGCATTAAAGCAAGTTGGTTACAGTGATCAATTCAGCCTTGGGCTCGTTACCTCCGCCGGCAGTCTGGGATTATTATTACCACCTTCACTACCATTAATTCTGTATGTCGTTGTCGCCCAACAGCTTAACCTGGGCGAGCCTATTTCTATTACGGATGCCTTTATCGCCGGGATATTACCGACCTTATTAATGCTGTTTCTGCTTGGCATCTGGAGTCTCTGGGTTACCCGTAAAGCTGTAATTCCTCTTACCCCCTTCGATGGAAAAACCGCCTGGGCGGCATTAAAAGAGGCGAAATGGGAATTGCCCTTACCCCTGTTTGTACTAGGTGGGATTTATGGCGGCCTGTTTGCCGTATCAGAAGCAGCAGCCATGACTGCCTTGTATGTGTTGGTAATTGAAGTGTTTGTTTATAAAGAGATCCGCTTGCGTGATCTGCCGCGTATCATGGTTGAATCAATGACTGTCGTCGGTGGTATCTTACTGATTCTGGGAGTCTCGCTGGCCTTTACCAATTTCCTTATTGATGTAGAAATTCCACTCAAGCTGTTTGAATGGACCCAGTCTCAAATCAGTAGTAAGTACACCTTCCTTGCATTGCTGAATATTATTTTGCTGATTCTTGGTGCATTCCTGGATATATTTTCAGCACTAGTGATCATGGTCCCTTTGATACTGCCGGTTGCCATAGGTTATGGCATCAATCCAATTCATCTTGGCATAATCTTTCTGGCTAATATGCAACTCGGCTATTTGACTCCACCCGTTGGTATTAACTTATTCATTGCCAGCTACCGATTTAACCGCCCAATTGAAGATATTTATCAGGCAAGCATCCCCTTTCTGCTTGTTCTTTTAGTTGCAGTACTGATGATCACCTACCTGCCATTACTTTATTACTAAATCTATACAAGTCTAATATTGCTGTAAATATTAATAATGTGGCGGTGGAGGCTCTTGTGCCGCATTAGGTTGATTACGACTCATCACTTCCGCTAATTGCCCATGTAACTTCTTTAGCAAATCTTGTAATGATCCAAGCTGCTGTTGTTGGTCAGTTAATACCGCATTCAGTTCCTGCAAGGTCGTCTCCTGAAATGCCAACCGGGTTTCTACCTCAGTAATACGTTGCTCAAGCTCCATAACAGGCCACCAGTTTCAATTCCTAACCATAAGAATCAGTAACACCACAAATATCACCACCATCCCGATCGGCAATAACAAACTACCCCAATCCTTGTTTTCTGCTTCCTGGCTTTTTTTCCAGGCTGCTTTGATTCCCGGCCGAAACCATAATACGATGAGTAAAACTCCAACTCCTAATAAAACTTTTTGCCATAGTACCATTTCCACGATAAAACTCCTCCTAGATTATGTTTGATGATCAAGCGCAACTTCGCCATTCGCTGGAGTAGTCAAGATGTAATTATCTGCAAATGGCAGATAGGCAATACGATACCCTAAATAGATTCAGACAACCTAGCTCCGGCTCATCTCAGAAACAGGCAAATTCAGGGTTAAACCAGCAATTGCCACGTAACAAGGAATTGCTTCAATTTAAATACGCAATTTATAAACATATTACTAACAGTAACTAATTATTTTTCTTTTTACGACGCTGCTGAACGGCCTTGGCTAACTCTCTTAACAGTGGTTCACTGTCATCCCAGCTTAAACAAGCATCCGTAATACTCTGGCCATAAACAAGTTCCTTACCTGCCTCAGTATTTTGTCTGCCCGCCTTCAGGTGGCTTTCAATCATCACTCCCATGATATGTTCATTGCCTGCCGCAATTTGGCCTGCCACATCATGCCCGACTTCGATTTGTCTTTCATGTTGTTTGCGGCTGTTGGCATGGCTGAAATCAATCATCAACTTTCCACTAAGGCCTGCTGCTTCAAGACTATTAACCGCAACTGCCACACTATCAGCATCATAGTTAGGCTCACGCCCACCGCGCAGAATAATATGACAGTCTTCATTTCCGGTTGTGGCAAATATGGCCGAGTGTCCGGCTTTAGTCAGTGACAGGAAATTATGTGGCTGGCTGGCGGCACGGATTGCATCAATAGCGATACTTAGTGTCCCGTCAGTTCCGTTTTTGAACCCCACTGGTGATGACAAACCCGATGCGAGTTCTCGATGCACCTGGCTTTCCGTGGTACGCGCACCAATAGCACCCCAACTGATTAAATCAGCTATATACTGCGGCGTAATCAAATCGAGAAATTCGGTCGCAGCCGGAACCCCCATACCATTGAGATCCAGTAGCAGTTTGCGGGCAATATATAACCCTTTATTAATCTGGTAACTGTCATCCAGGTACGGGTCGTTAATCAAACCCTTCCAGCCAACAGTAGTGCGTGGCTTTTCAAAGTAAACCCGCATGACGACAAGCAGGTCATCACTCAGCTCCTTGCGAATGCTCTGCAGGTGCTGAGCATATTCAAGGGCAGCGGCAGGATCATGGACCGAGCAGGGTCCAATCACGACCAACACCCGATCATCACGTCCTTCCAGAATATTGTGGATGGCAGTGCGCGTATCAAAGATCAACTTGCTCATTGCCTCTGTCACCGGGCAATCCTTATGTAACTGCACGGGTGGCACTACCTCATTCATGGCAGTGATACGCAAATCGTCTGTTTTATACTTCATCGTCATATTGGTTTCTTCCTGCCGGCCAGATGTAAATATGCCGGTACAAATTCAAGCGGCCGATCTTAATCTCTTCGCGAGGTCGGGTAAACCGTACCGAGGAAGTTTTCGTCTAAAAAACAGTTAGTTATCCCGGGACAGCCTGAGCGGAAGCCCACGTTTACCAATGAGTGGGTAAAGCGGCGGCGTCCAGCTCTATAACAATAGAGTTTAACCCAATAATATTAATAAATTCTAATTCACAATCACCCATCAAGGTTTCGGCATTGATAGTTGCTTGTTGCCACCGATATCAGCTAACGTTATCCAAGGTCATGGCAAACTGAGACAAGCAAAATGTACTCCCTAGATGAACTAAAGGCCCAGAACCAGGAAATTTCTGACCTGTGCGCTGTGCTATCCGTGCTGGTTGAACAACAGTCACTACACAATAATCCCTATGTCTGCGAATTAATGGCCCGCTTCAAGGAAAAGGTCTGGATGCACCTGGTTTTTGAGGACAACACCATTTATTCAGCACTATCCCACCATGATAATTCGGCTGTCAGCGGGGTCGCCAAGGACTTCCATGATAGTGCCAGGCAAATCAAGAAGCGCTTCTCCAGTTATGTACGCCGCTGGTGTAACCCATCGGTTGGGGTTAACGAGCATGACGAACTGGTTACAGAAAGCCGCGAGATCTTTCAACTAATCACTGACCGGGTGGAATACGAAAACAACAAGATGTTTCCGCTGGTCAGCAAGCATCTCGCTGCCTGAAACTCAGGACAACCTCTATCAATCCCGATCCAGATAGTTGTGGCTATAGTTATACCCAAATAAAAAGGCCGGCTGACGCCGGCCTTTAACCTTGCTGGACGTCGGTTTTTTATACTGCCTGGGGCAAGCTAACCTGCTGACCCGCACCGGCCCAGCCAAACATCCCGCCACGCAGGTTATAGACGTTGTCAAATCCCTGTTGCTGCAGGAACATGCACACCTGGGCTGAGCGGGCACCGCTACGGCAGATAAACACAATTTCTTTGTCCTTATCCAGTTCATTCATTCGCACCGGTATGGACGCCATCGGCATCGGTTCCGCGCCCGGAATTGTCCCGGCGGCAATTTCACCCATTTCACGAACATCGACCACGCGTAGATTATCGCCCTTTTCTTCCTTCCAATTGGCCAATTCTGGGGCCTCAATTTCCTTGATATTCCAATGCATAATTTCTCTCCAATTCCGCGACCTAGGTTAGTATATTAACGTTTCCTTATATTTCAAGATATTTCGACTAAATAAGTCGGTTATTTTCTATATTGCCCTCGTATTAATATGGTCATTTGCTTTCGTTCGGTCTGTTATTGTTGCTGCTGTATCATCTTCCATTTTCTACCACTTACTTAAAAGCACAAATGGTCAGCCGCCAGGAAAGCAAAAACCGTCGTAATCGTCGTAAAAATGCCGTCCTACGATACCAGAAGGAAAAGTGGCGCAACCAGACGGCTTCACCCGGGGTACATGATTTCATCCTGATACTGGATCATCTCAAGGCGGGCTTTAATATTCCCAAGATTTTTCGCAGCGCCGAGGTTTTTGGTGCGCGAGAGGTTCACCTGATCGATGTAGCACCATTTGATCCCGCTCCGGCCAAAGGTGCCTTTCGCAAAGTGCCCGCCCGTTTTCACGCTACTTTTGGTGACTGCCATAACTCTCTGCGTAAGCAGGGTTATACCCTGTTCATCCTGGAAGCCAACTGCGAGACCAGCCTCAATCAGACGATCTTACCGCAAAAAAGCGCATTTATTCTCGGCAATGAGGGTCTCGGTATCAGTTTCAATCCCCTCGATTTTCCCGATATTCAATGCCTGAGTATCCCCCAGTTTGGCCGTCTGGAAAGTCTCAATGTCAGTATTGCTGCCTCGATAGTGATGTACGAATATATCCGGCAACAGCAGCAATGAATACATCGCTTTTCCTATACTGAATAATAGAACCTCAGCAGGTAACTAGGATGTACCCACAACTTATCAACGCTGGTCTGATTCTTATGCTGACTAATAATGTGCATGCGATTGCGGAGGCATTACCTGACAAAGAATTATCACTCGAACAGGAGCCTTCCACGGTCAGCCAACCAGGTAAACCATTGGCACCACCATCCCGGGGTGAACTTTTATATTTGAATCATTGCCTTGAATGTCACGAAAGCCAGGTACACATTCGTGTTACACATCACTCAAAAAACATCAATGCAATCCGCGATGAAGTCACTCGCTGGGTAAAACAGTTAGAATTGAAATGGACACTCCACGATATCGAGGATGTTGTCGATTATCTGAACAACCGTTATTACCACTATTCAGATTAACAGGAGCCACCTGGCAAGTATCACATGTGCGGTCGTTACACTCTTGCAGCGGGGCCTGAGTATATCGCTGATTATTTTCATCTCGATGGGCCTATTCCTGACTTCCAAACTTCCTGGAACATTACCCCTGGAGGAGATGTTCCTGTTATCTGTCAGGCGCCGGATGATGGTCGCACCTGTTCTTTAATGCATTGGGGGCTGATTCCGCACTGGACCAAAGAACGTAACACTAAGTATAAAATGATCAATGCCAAGGCAGAAACACTAACTATACGCCCGGCCTATCGCGAAGCCTACAAACATCGGCGCTGTCTGATTCCCGCCAGCGGGTTTTATGAGTGGCACGCGGATCCCCAAGGTAAACAGCCCTATTATATTCATAGCAAAAATGATGGCTTGCTCGCCTTTGCAGGACTATGGGAATACTGGGAGGGAGCGCATATCATCAATTCTTGTACTATCATCACTACACAAGCCAATTCTCTGTTCCAATCGATTCACGACCGTATGCCTGCGATTATAAACAAAGAAAATTTCGACTCCTGGTTGAACCCATATAATACGGACACGATTGAACTGATTAAATTACTTGGCCCTTGTGATATCAATCGACTGGATTTTTACCGCATCAGCACAGCCGTGAATAATCCGGCACATGATAATCAATCCTTAACAGATAGAATTGAATAATACTGGTTAATCCCTCTAACACGATCGATTAAATCATGAGCCATATCCTGATAGTTGGTATCGCAACACTCGATATTATTAATATCGTTAATCATTATCCTGTCGAAGATGAGGAAATAAGGGCGCTGAGTCAGCGTATAAACTGCGGTGGCAATGCTGCCAATACCGCCTCTATCCTGACACAGTATGGCCACAAGACAGAATTTGCCGTAACCCTCGCAGATGAACCAGATGGTCACCGGATCCGGGACCAGTTAACCGCCAGACTTGTTGCTACTAACTATTGCAGGTTTGTGCGAGGCGGAAAAGTCCCCACATCCTATATCACACTGAATCAGAAAACCGGTTCACGCACCATTGTGCATTATCGCGATTTGCCCGAATATGAGTATGAACACTTTAAACAAATTCCGCTCGAAACGTTTGACTGGTTCCATTTTGAAGGGCGCAATATACCTGCGGTCAAGCAAATGCTAATCAATACACAACAACGTCGTGTGGACCAGCCTATCTCACTTGAAGTCGAGAAAGAGCGCGAAGATATCGACGACTTGCTTCCATTAGCAGATGTCCTGTTATTTTCAAAATCATTTGCAACAGGGCGAGGGTTCAACAACGCGCCTGAATTCTTTGAACTAATCAGACGACTGGCACCCGAAGCCATGCTTGTGTGCACATGGGGCGAACAAGGGGCATGGCTCCGTGATACAAACAACACAGAACACCATGTACCGGCTTATCCCCCACCCAGGGTGATCGATACGCTCGCAGCCGGTGATACATTCAATGCAGGCATCATTCACTGTTTGAACAACGGAAATACACTGCTTGAGGCTGTAAAACATGCCTGTCAATTGGCAGGCTTGAAGGTAGGACAAAGCGGGATTGACGGATTAGTACTCTAACTCGCACCAGGAAATATTATTTATAAACCTCAGATTTGTGGAGCCCATGTAATGAAATTCCAGCAACTTAAAATCGGTCAACAATTTGAGTACCAAGGTGATTTCTATGTAAAAAGCTCCCCCCTGGTTGCCAGTCATGCCAAAACAGGCGAACAAAAACTCATACCCCGTTATGCTGCCATTGTGGTCACGGAAACCTCCACAACCCCCAATGATAAAAATACCGCCAGAAACCTCAACTCCAATCAAGTCCAAATCGCCTTTAACAAGTTTTATGATTGTTATCTGGAATCACTGCAAAGGCTACAACCTGTATTTGAGACTCAAGCCCTGGAGTCCTTCCAGGACAACCTGAATATGGCCCGCCAACAGTTTTTGAGCGAACTCGGACTGCAGGACTATGTTGCATGAACTCGCTATCACCATGGCTTTGGTTGATTACCAGGCAGTAGAGATATCTTAAGTTATTGTCTATATTTTATTATATTCATAAAATGTATTTATAGTTATGGTGTTAACCAATCATCCCCCCGTTGATCCAGATCATGGCTGTACCGCTAGCCTTTACTATTCTTTGATTTAGAAGTAGCCACAGGAGGGCGTATTATGACCATGTTAACAATTTTAATTATCCTGGCGCTCGTGGCCACAATTGTCTCACTCGGATGGGGTCTAGGTTCAATGGCACATGGGGGGAATTACGACTCCGAACACAGTGGCCAATTGATGAGTGCAAGAGTGGTTTTTCAAGCATTGGCTATTGTCTTATTACTGGTTGCAATCTGGCTTTCGCTTGGATAACGGTCTATTTAGCCACCAATAAAAAAGCCCGCTGTTGCGGGCTTTTTATATCACAAGCATTAAATCTGGCTTTATGCTAACTGGTCGTCTGCAACATGATAACGCGGATCCTCCATGACATTAACCTCGACCAAATCACCGGCTTTTTTTAACAAGGCCCGGCATTCGGTACTCAGGTGGCGCAAGTGCAGCGTTTTGCCGGCCTTGATATATTTTTCAGCCAGATTATCAATAGCTTCAATCGCCGAATGATCTGCAACACGGGAATTCTGAAACTCGATAATGACATCATCAGGATCCTGATCCGGATTAAACAGTTCCAGGAAACTTTTCACCGAACCGAAAAACAATGGACCATTTAACTCATAGATACGTGAACCATTTTCATCGTCATACCCCTTTACATTGATATGTCTGGCATGCTCCCAGGCAAAAACAAGCGCTGAAACGATCACGCCAACAATCACCGCGATGGCCAGGTCTGTCATGACTGTCACTCCAGATACCAGTACCAGGACAAACGCGTCCGAGCGGGGTATTTTTCCAATAATCCGTAGACTGGACCACTCAAAGGTTGCCAACACCACAATAAACATGACCCCTACCAAAGCCGCCATGGGAATTTTCTCAATCAGACTGGAGGCAAACAGAATAAATGCTAATAGGAACAATGCTGCTGAAATTCCCGACAGGCGCTGGCGCCCACCCGAGTTAATATTAATCATACTTTGACCGATCATGGCACAACCACCCATGCCACCAAAAAAACCGGTCACTGTATTGGCGACTCCCTGACCGATACATTCACGATTACCCCGACCACGGGTATTGGTGACATCATCGATCAGGCTTAGAGTCAGGAGGGACTCGATTAAACCCACTGCCGCCAGAATCACTGCATAAGGCAGAATAATACTCAGTGTTTCCAGGTTGAAAGGCACAGACGGGATACTAAATACTGGCAGCCCGCCTTCTATCGAGGCCAGATCACCTACCGTGTTGGTGTTCACGTCAAAACCAATCACCAGTAGCGAAACAACAATGATGGCTGCAAGTGAAGCAGGAAAAGCGCCAGTGATTTTTGGTAAATAGTGGATAATCAACATGGTAAGTATAATTAAACCAAGAAAAATCCATAAAGCGGATCCGCTCATCCATTCCTTACTACCATCCGGCAAACTGACCTGAAAGTTTTGAAATTGTGCAAGGAAAATAACTATCGCCAACCCGTTCACGAACCCCAGCATGACCGGATAAGGGACTATCCGTATGTATTTACCCAAACGTAATAATCCCGCGCCAATTTGAATCAAGCCGGTAAGTACAACTGCAGCGAATAGATATTCGACGCCATGCTCGGCCACCAGCGAAACCATGACCACCGCCATCGCGCCCGTGGCACCGGATATCATCCCTGGCCGACCACCAAAGGATGCCGCCAATAATCCCACCATAAATGCGGCATATAAGCCTACCAAGGGATCAACTCCAGCCACAAAAGCAAAGGCTACCGCTTCCGGCACCAACGCAAGCGCCACGGTCAGTCCTGAGAGGATTTCATTTTTAAAACAGACACGACTGGCGCAGCCCAGATTGAACATTGTTGACCCCTGAAAAATAAGCGATGCAAAAAATGCTGCGCAGTCTAGCAGAATGGTCGCTAATCATAAATGCTGATTTGTCTTGATATCAGGCGTCAAAATGCACTTCTTTGCCGAATTAGTTGGCTAAGCCATTGATAATCTGTTTTTAGTGACTAAGTAAGATATTAGATTCTAAATGAGATTCAATCTCTTATGACCAAAGATTCGCTTTCGCTTCAAGTTGAATGCTATGCCGGTTATCGAGGCGAGGAAACACCGCGTCGTTTTTCAATCGGCACACGTAGCATTGAAGTGCTTGAAGTTATTGATCAATGGCTTGAACCCGACCACAGGTACTTCAAACTGCGAGGTGATGATGATGGCATTTACATATTACGTCACGATGTAGCATCTAACCGCTGGGAATTAACTCTCTATGATGCCCGGGGAATAAAGCTGGAACAATAAGTTTCAGCCAGTTAATGCTTGCTGAATAACTTTATAAAATACTGGAAAAATACTCTGGAATTCTTTGCTCCAACCAGAATCGGGGTTTCCACAGTTGACCGCTGACAAACCCAACATGCCCACCTTGCTGACTAAGTTCAAGACAAACACTGTCAGACAGTTCATTTTCATGCGGAATAACTTCTGGAGTCATAAATGGATCATCCATTGATTGGATTATCAATGTTGGTATTTGGATTCCACCTAGATATTGGCGCGAACTCGATTTCATATAGTAATCCTGTGCCCCGTCAAATCCGTTTATTGGGGCCGTGAATGCGTTATCAAACTCCCAGAAGTCCTTAATGCCTTGAACATCTTTCTGGCTCAGACCAATCAGGCCCTGATAATCATGTTGCTGAAACTTGGAAATTAACTTGCGTTTCATTTTTTGTAATAAGTAATGCTGATAAACTTTCGAAAATCCGCTACCCATCTGATCGGCACAAACATTTAGTAATAAAGGTACACTTACAGCAACTGCCGCATGCAGAGGAACATCAGTTTTCTTGTCGCCTAACAGCTTGAGTAACATATTGCCACCCAGCGAGTAACCAACTGCAAGCAGTGGTGATTGCGGATAAAATTCCCGCAACCAGCCGAGAAAGTAGCTCGCATCTTCTGTCTCACCACTGTGATAAGTCCGGGCCGCAAGATTTACTCGATCAGAACAATTTCTGAAATGCATCAAGACAACATTCCAACCAAGTTTATCCAACGCAAGCATCATGCCCTTTGCGTAAGGCGAATTGATTGAGCCTTCCAAACCATGAAAAATCACAACAAGCGGTTTTGAATCCATCCTGGCAGGAATTTTGTTCCAGGCAAGATCAAGAAAGTCGCCATCAGGTAATGTTATTTGCTGATATATACCGTGAATAGCAGAATTGCTACGCAGCAAAATCGGTAGAAATGTTTGTATATGCCGGTTTGCAGCAAATATTGCCGGTTGAAAATCGCTGGTTTTTATCATGACTCATCCACAATATTTGATGAATGCAAATTAGTCTGACTATTTATTCTGCAACAGATACTCTTCAATTATGCCCATACGCCTTTGATGTACAGTCCAGTTCAAGTCCATAAACGGATGAGAGTATTCAGGATCTATTAGTACCTGTGCTCCTCGTTGCTGCGCCTTTTCTACCATTTCCCGCGACATATCCGGAGATACTACCCGATCTTGCTTCCCAACAATAAACATAAAATTACTGCAATCTAATGGTAAATGACTTACTGGATCATAACGAGCCGGACACCCATATGTGGATAAACGACTCGGACTGGAGTCAATCACAACCCGGTCCAGTGCCAGCTCATCAGATAACGCATCTAATAGAACTATCCCACCTAATGACATGGCATAAACCAGTTTTTGTTCATAAGGCCCGGCGTTGAGCGAAGTGATAATAGCTTTATAATCATTCACGATCGCCTTTAACCGCCGCTTACCTTCCGATCGACCATAACCACGGTAATCATAAAGATATACATCATAACCGGCTTCAGCATAGGAACGAAATGCTGGCAGTATCTGGTCTGCCAACATTGCGTTACCCTGTATTATCAACAGATAACCTTTTGGCCTGCTTGTTAGTGACTTGCTGCTGCTCGTATTTGCTGCAAGCTGATATCCATGCAGAGTCCTGCCATCTATAGATTTAAATGAAATATCAACAACATTGCTTAATCCCTTCAGGCGTTTTTCGTCCGGGCTACCGGCCTGGTTACTCCACAACCAGAATAACAGGGGTTCTTTCAATCCACAGACACTCTGTTCCAGATTCATGGTGCGATCACCTTGCTCAGCGGATGCGCAAGCTGTGAGAACGGTAGCAATCTGCAGATACACGTAAAAACGGCAATTCATACCAACAGTATATGAAATAAAAAGGCCGGTTAAAAACCGGCCTTATATAATTTCAATCCATCTGGGTCTGAATTAGACGCAACCCGTTGGTTTGGGTAAGCCACCATATTTGGTAATTGGCTTCATCGGGCCTGTCATCCACATCTTGAAGATATCTTTTTGATTTGCTCCCAGAAATTTTGCAAACTTCCGTATAGGTGGAACCACGCTGTATTCTTCGAAGTACTCACGTGCTTTTAGGATTTGTTCCCATTTAATCTCATCGATTTCGATCCCATCGACCTCGGCCATGGCTTTACCAATCTCAGGTGACCAGATATTCATGTCGACGAGATAGCCATCCCCATCACGTGCTGGAAGTGTCATACCTGTTTACCTCACTCATATTCATTTGTTGCAGAATCAAATAACAGCAGGTTAATTACCCTGCCAAGTTGACATGCATTAAATTATAACCGACTAAATATGTCAAGTATTAAATTCAAAAATAAATACCCCTTCAAACTCTGTAAGTCCATGTTTTTCCTCGTTTTGATATTTTTTTCATCTGGTCTTATGACACAAAATATTGCAAATCTATGGCTCTACATATACAGAACCTGGAAGTTCCGATGCTAAACTTGATGAATGCGTGTCTTTTGGAACAGCCTGCAGTTTAAAATCCCCACCGTATTCATTATTTCCTTCCTTTTGATCCTCGCTGCAATTTTTGGTGTCTTTGCGACTATTGGCAAGAATCTGCTCGATAAGCAGGCCTACAAGCAAGTCATATTATCCGGCCAGAATATCGTTTCAGAGCTTGGTAACCGAATCGCGCTTGCTGAGTCACTTGCCATCGCGCTCGCAAACCTGGGCGAAGAATTACCCCCTGATGATGCGCTCGTAAAAAAACTGGCGAAACATGTTATTGACCTGGAAGGTTCGGAGGCATTTATTGCCGGCGGTGGTTTGTGGCCTGAACCATATAAGTATGAGTCCAACATCGAGCGTCATAGCTTTTTCTGGGGCCGTGACCAAGATAGTTTACTGCAGTACTTCGATGACTATAACAACCCAAGCGGGCCGGGATACCATCATGAAGAGTGGTATGTGCCAGCCAAATATACGCAAAACGACAGACCTTTTTGGTCAAAATCCTACATGGACCCCTATTCGTACCAGCCAATGGTTACCGTAACGGTACCAATGTATAGCAGAAAAGAATTTTATGGTGTATCTACAATTGATTTGAAATTGGAAGGTTTACATACCTTTCTGGAGCAGATCTCCGAATCCTTTGGGGGTTATGCCTTTGCGGTTGACCGTAATGGTAAATTTCTATCTTATCCTGACGAAAAGATTACAAAAGACTATGGTATCGATACGCAAGGAAATCGAACTGAAGAATTCATAACAATCGAAGCGCTTGCAAAAGAACAGCCAGATTTCGTACCTTATGCCAATGCTATTCAAATGACGATTGAACAACTCGTCACCAATGCAGTAAAACTTAATACTTATAACGAGAATATAGCTAACAGCATCGCAAATGATAGCTATCAGATAGAATATAACGAAGCCAGGTTAATCGCTGCCACCCTGGCAACAACACAAAAGAGTACTGCCACATCAAAGCTGGAATATCAGCAACTATTTCTGGAAAAAGACATGTTACTGGGTGAGCCAGCATATGCTGCGGTTTTTGAAATGCCAAAAACCTACTGGAAAATTGTAACTGTCATGCCTTATAGCAAAGCAATTGAGGCGTCTAACATCATATATAAAAATCTGATTTATTCGATACTGATAGTAATGTTTATCTCTTTACTTATAATGTTGTTTTTTGTGCGCCGTATACTTGTCAGCCCAATCAAACAAATGTCAAAACAGTTGAAAATGCTTACCCAGTCTGATGACTCCGAAAATAAACAGCTGGAAACCTCAGACAAAGGTGAACTTGGTAATTTGGTTTTCTGGTTTAATCGTCGCAGCCAAAAACTTTTTGAAGCTCAGAACCTGCTGCGACAAAACCATGAATTACTGGAGCAACGTGTAACTGAGCGTACTTATGAGCTTCAGCAGGAAATAGAAAATCGCAAGAAAAATCAGGCAATACGTGAGTCCCAGGTTAGCCGAGTAGAACAACAACATTCTGCAATTGTTGATTTATCACTGCATGATTCGCTGTTCCAGGGTGACATACAACTGGCGGCAAAGATCATCAATAAATCTTCGGCAAAAGTCATTAATATTGAACGTGCTGGTATATGGCTATTTGATGATGAACACAAGCATCTAAAATTGGTCGACCTATATGATACAAAGCACGGGTCCCACACCAACAGCCTCGAGTTAAAAGTAAAAGATCATCCTTCGTACTTCACTGCCCTTGAAAATGATCGCTCCATAGCTGTGTCCGATGCATTAACCGACAGCAGAACCAAAGAACTCAAGGATTATTTACAGGCCTACAGTATATCATCTTTACTTGACAGCCCAATACGAGTGGGCGGAAAGCTTAGAGGCGTGGTCTGTTTTGAACATATTGGCGGGCTGCGTAAATGGCACTCTGACGAGATTCGTTTCTCCGGTGAAATCGCTGACCAGTTCATACAGGTCTTAACAAATGCAGAACGCATGAAGTCAGAAGACCAAATCCGCCAACTTGCATTTTATGATCCCCTTACCGGCTTGGCTAATCGGCGTTTATTACAAGAAGCCATTCAACACGAACTACTTGTAGCAAAACGTCATAAACAATTTGGCACGCTTTTATACCTTGATCTTGATAACTTCAAAACACTCAATGATTCACTTGGACATGCAATTGGTGATGAACTGCTAATACAATTATCAAAAAGACTAAAATCTGCAATTCGCAAAGACGATATTGTTTCACGACTTGGAGGTGATGAATTTGTTGTTCTTTTGTCCGGAGAATATTCTACGCGCCACCAAGCCATGGATCAGGCTCTAAAGGTTGCTCAAAAAATTCAATTAACAATTAATAATCCCTATAAATTACATGGATATGAACATGTAATCACAACCAGCATGGGCATAACCATTTATCCGGAAAATAATGATGTTGCAGAAGATGTATTAAAACAAGCAGATGCCGCCATGTACCGGGCTAAAGCCTCGGGGCGAAACAGTATTTGTTTTTATAACCCTGACATGCAAATTGAGGCTGATAACAGATTACTGCTTGAAAAAGAACTACGCACCGCAATTACAGATAGCCAGTTCGCCATGTATTACCAACCTCTGGTTGATTATAACGGGGGTGTTAATGGTGCTGAGGCACTTATTCGCTGGATGCATCCATCCAGAGGCATTGTTTCCCCAACAGAGTTTATTCCGATTGTTGAAGAAACCGGATTAATCCTCGAATTAGGAAACTGGATCCTTCATACGGCCTGTAAATTCTGCATGTCCAGCAATATTAATCATCTTGCGGTCAATATCAGTCCAATGCAATTTCGTCAAAATGATTTTATTGAAAGTACTACCCGGATACTTAAACGAACAGGAGTCAATCCTGAATATCTGGTG
>JAHEIJ010000191.1 GCA_024639445.1 Gammaproteobacteria bacterium | reverse complement strand
TTTTTGCAATTGATATAGGTATACCGAGCATTTGATTGAAATCACAATCATAAACATAGCCCTGCCAATCAATACTAACAGTGCTGCGACACATCACGTTTTCCAGGTTGCTATCCTGATGAGACTGTTTTAATAGTTGTATATAGTCATCAAACTGGTTTTTGGAAATCAGAGTACTGCCAAACCGGGCGATTGGCATATTGGTGATCGTAAACAGTTTGTTAAAGGTAATCTCAAGTTTTGCCAACTCGCGTTTATAATCGGCTTCCAGACTATGCTGGGAGGGTGGTAAGTAGGGACCTGTCGGGTTATACACCAGGTTCAATAATAACTCGCTGTCTTTTCGGCCATAACCTAACGAATTGAGTTTCTTTATCCCTACAATGCTGTTGTCAAATACGTCTTTCCCCCGTTGACCATCGACACTTTCTTTCAAATAGCACGGCAGGGATGCGATGACCTCGACCTGGTGATCCGCGAGAAAATTCGCCGTATCCTCTTGACCCGCTTCACTGAGGATCGTCAAATTACAACGATCCATTACATGTACTCCAAGTTTACGTGCTTCCGTCACCAGATAGCGAAAATTCGCATTTAACTCCGGGGCGCCACCAGTGATGTCCAGTGTCTCAGCCTCACTCTGGCGCAAATACGTCAGAACCAGGTCAATCGTTTTCCGCTTCATGGCTTCTTTTCGTTTCGGCCCGGCATTGACATGGCAATGAAGACAGGTCTGGTTACAGCGGTAACCAACATTGACCTGTACGGTTTTTAATCCGGCTCTTTTAATCGCCGGGAAGTCCGTATCACGAAGCAGGGGTAAGGTGGCATGCATAGATCAGTTCCACAAAATATATTTCTGAATATCGTTATCCATTCTATTTGGCTGCTGGTTTTTCAATATACATGGCTATAAAAGCGCCAAATGGAAGCAACTTTCCCAGTGTTCTCTCAACCAGTCTTGATAATTTATCACTTCCAGCCATCACTACACCATTAGACACGGAAATATGAGAGGGTTCCGGCTCCAGTGCTTTCGCCCACACTTTCACCGATGTAATTCGATCCCAACGTGCACCGGCGTAACTCGGGCTGTGGCGCTTTTGCCAATACAAGAGGCTGTGTTTATTCAACAATCCCAATAACACTCCCTGCCGCGTTACACGCCACATCTCTTGCAAGGCCTGCTCTGGCGGTTTCACAAAGCATAAACTGGTTATGGCGCCAACGTAATCGAAGGAATCACTGGCAAATGGCAAGGATAAGGCATTGGCCTGCAAATAGTGAATTCCCCCACCTTGCTGCCGCGCATAAGCTAAGGCCTCTTGGTCCGGATCTAGGGCAGTCACATCCAGACCAATCTCAGAAAAACGGCGGCTGAAATAGCCGGTACCACAGCCTACCTCAAGCAAGGTGTTGCCCGCGCCCCGTTGCAGTATTCCAATAAGCAAATCCCACTCAACACCGGCAATCCATTTGCCGCGAGCCGTGTGGTACCAGGCCTCGTATTCTGCTGGTTCCATTGTTGAATCATACTACGATTTATTACCACCTGATTACTGTATAACTTCATAGCCCTCTTGATTCCAGTCGGTCATGCCGCCTTTCACCACATGCACATCGGCAAAACCCTTACTCGTCAATATATGGGCAGCTTTGGCCGAACGCCGATCCGTGCGACACACGATGGCAATCGGGCGTTCCATGTAATCGGCAATCTCATTCAGACGGCTGCCAAGATCTTCAACCGGGATATTCTTTGATTTAGCAATATGGCCCTGCTCATCACGATAATCTGTTGCCGTGCGCACATCCAGCACAAGCACATCCTGCTGCTGATCCAGTTTTTCTTTTAATTCAACAACACCCATCATCGGGCCACGACGCAATCGGCCAATCAGGCGTGGCAAAAAAGCAACCGTAGCCAGTAATGCTAATCCAAGAGAACCTATTTGAATAAGTTGAAATAGAGTCCTGTCACCGGCTACTGCTTCCCGACCGGCGTAACCCAGATAGGTGTAGGCAATTGCGCCCGGTAACATGAAGATGTACGTTGCAATGAGATAATGGGTTAAACGAATTTGCGTCAGTCCCAGGGCATAGTTCAACAAGTTAAAGGGAAACAACGGTACCAGACGCACGAAGGCGACAAACCGCCAACCTTCGCCTTCCACTCCTTGTTTTAATTGTTTAATTCTTCCACCGGTTTTCTGTTCCACCCAATCCGATGCCAAATAACGAGCGACCAGAAATGCGAGTAATGCCCCAATGGTCGCGCCTGTCAGGTTATAAAAGGTGCCCAGCACCGGACCAAATAGCGCACCACCCGCCAGGGTCAGCACCGACCCGGGCAGGAAAAATACTGTCGCAACGGCGTATATCCCCATAAAAACCAACGGCCCTGCAATACCTGCATCCTGTACCCACTGCTCCTGCGCAGCCGCATCAAATAGGTCGCGATAAATAAAGGCAAGACTAATGCCTATAACGATGACAGTTAAAAGGAATAACCGCGCGATGTTATTTTTCACCCGCATCACTCCAGTCACGCCGATTGATGGCATAACCGGTTATCTTACCCTTGAAGGGTAACAGTAGCATTCCCGGTAACCAGGCCACCTGTTTGGGTTCACGGTATTTATGAATGCCGATGGTCATAGCCTGGTGACCGGCACGGGGCTGATCCCGATAGGTACCAAACAGTCGATCCCACCAGGGTAAGTTGAAACCGAAGTTGCTGTTGGCTTCGTCATCCTCGACAGAATGATGCACGCGGTGCATGTCCGGCGTCACCACAAGCCAGCGCAGTACCCGGTCAATGCTCAGGGGAAGGCGGACGTTGCTATGATTGAACATCGCTGTCGCGTTTAACACCACCTCAAAGATCACTACCGCCAGTACTGGTGGACCAAGCACAATGATTGTAGCGAACTTGATTAACATGGAAAGGATGATTTCAAGCGGATGAAAGCGAGCCCCGGTGGTTACATCGAAATCCAGATCGGCATGATGCACACGATGCAAACGCCAGAGGGCCGGTACAGCGTGGACCATGACATGCTGCAAATAAATCACAAAATCCATGATTACCACAGAAGCAATCACAACGAACCAGAAAGGCAACTCGAAATAATTAAATATTCCCCACCCCTGGTTGCTGGCAAACAAAGCCATCCCCACTGCCAAAACGGGGAAAATCAGCCACACCAGGAAGCTGTTGAAGAAAACAATACCGAGGTTATTGGCCCAGCGTACCGCCTTGGAAACGGTCAATACTCGCCGCGGTGCCAGAATTTCCCACAGCGCCATGACCCCGAGGATGCCGAAAAAGGCTCCCATACGGATGGCCTTTTCATTGGCCATCGCGAACTCATTGATCTCCATTGACTCAACCTCTCAACTCATAGCCCAATCACGGAATATGAGCAGTATGTTTTTCTGATAATTATATTGTAAGAATATAAGCAAGAATCTGATGGGTATGATACTGCATCTTCAGGCTCTAAATTACCCAATAGACCAATACTGATCCTATGCCATGCAGAACGCAGGGCAGGACCAGCGAGGTATGAATCCAGCTAAGTTATTGAAAATTTTAAAGCTTATACCAGATCGGTGAGGTGTAGGCCCGTTCCGTCGTGGTCATCGGTACTTCCTTTGGCATTTTCACCTTATAGTACTTGGCATCGTAGGCCGTCCAACGTGGGGTTGGGATTTCAATTACCCGCGCATAGTAAAATGCATTCTCTTTAGCATTGAAGTCCGGATCTTTCCATACAGTGATTAGCTCAGTGACCCCGATGGTGTTGGTCCAGGTGGCATCAGCAATATCTACCGTATTACCGACCGGGGGTAACTTGCCTTTGGCATCCGGCTTACGATTGCCAGACCATACTACATCGTAAACTTTTTCATGCATCTTGCCTTTGGCATCGAGCCATCCCTTGATAATCTGAATCCGATCCAGGTTCCCTCCGATCGGATCCTTCAATGCAGCCACAAGGAATGTCGGCGCTATCTTTCCTTTGGGAGCCGCCGGCAAATCACCACCCATGGGGACACCCTTGGCATACCCTACCTTGGCAGGGGTGCGATTGTTGGCATCTTTACTATTAAACTCCCAGCCACCGAAGAAACGGACGATCATACGGCTACCGGTAGTGGCATAGGTTTCCTTGCGTTGCATTGCATCGAAAATAGATGCTCGGGTATTTTCTTCAGCCCATACCGCGGCCCAGCCCGACGCCAGGGGTGAATACCCTTTATATTCCTTATCACCCATCTTGGCCATGGGGTGCTTGTAGCGATCCTTGTTTGGCTCAGTGCCGGCATGTTTGCCAAAATAGTTGTCTTCTTCAGCAGTAGCTAACGCGGTATGACTGTCGGTGGAACCAATCAGGCCAAACTGATAGGGATTGGTGCCCAGCTTATTTTCCAGGCGTAGTCCTGTTTTCAAGGCCGAACGGGCATACTCAAAGCGCAACATTTCGTTTTTCTTATCCGCACTTAGATCCAGATTACCTTGATCCCAGGTACCATAGTCGGCGAATTCGTCATTGGGTGAGAGGAAAGGATGCGCTTCTCCGTCACCTTTAATCTGTGTTACTTCATAGAGCGGCTCCCAACGTGCACGTGCCTGCACATATTTCTTGTTTATTTTTTTACCAAAGGCTTTTATTTCCGGAAACATAATACCGTTACTCAGGTTGCCATTATGCGCAATAGCCAATATTTGTCCGGCGGTTTTTTTCTCGTACTCTGCCATCCATTTCCAGAGATCCTGCGGGTTTGGGCTGCCCAGGGGTTTTACAGTGGTATAAGGTTCCATCAGCCTGGCACGATCAGCGCCATCTCGATAAACCACTACGCGATGTAAATTATTTCCTTTAACCAGTGCCGTCCATTCATAACCGATAAAGGCGGTAAAGGTACCCGGATCATTTGCCTCTTCAGCGGCATTTATCGTCTCATCCCAGGTGGAACGATAGACGCCCATACCAGGTAAGGACTGTAAATCTTCAGGGAAAGTTCCCTGCGAAAAGTCACCAATGATTTCAGCAGCTGCCTGCACT
>JAHEIJ010000190.1 GCA_024639445.1 Gammaproteobacteria bacterium | reverse complement strand
TTTTCACCTAATGGCCGCTACCTCGCGTTTACTCGCGTTATTGCCCAGGAAAATAGCGAACTGACCGAGGCAGGTTATCTGAATCTGGAGACGGGTAAGACCACCATATTGCTCGACGCAAAAACGTCAAAACAATATGCTGTCTACAGTTCTTTTATCTATCGTATTAAATGGATTAGCAATACGCGTATTGAGTTCTGGGTGTCCGATGGTGATGTCGATACTGCAGTGCTCATTTATGACATTACCCAGAATAAAAAGATCGCGCAGCGCTATGTGGGTGGTGAAGAAGATATACCGACCAAAGAGCACGAAGCGGTGGCAACACAATTTGCTATGGCGTTTCCGGACATAAAACTGCACCTCTCAGGCATGCTGCAACAAGGTATACACGTTCCGCCGGACAAATGGGTGTTCCAGAAAAACTACGCCAAGCAGGATAACCATGTCTGGCTGATCGATCGCAAGAACAATACACACCGTGTTTTGTTGGAACTGCCCGACGAAGGGGTTTCTACTTTCCGTTCCGCAATCGCACGCGGTAACGCATTCTTGTTGGTGGTGGGCTACCAGAATACGGTCTCATTGGTGCTGGTGGATAAAAAGGGTGCCCGAATTATTGATCGATTCGCTACCGAAAACTATCAACAGGTCTACGCCAAACAGCTCGGTAGTGAATGGGACGTCTTTTTCGTGGTTCACACCGACCACGTAAGAACCCGCAATCCAGCCCATTTCTATCACTGGGACAAACACGGTATTCGGAAACTGAAAACCGGACCTGACTTCATCGAGGCCGATGTATCGAAGGATGGCAAGAAATTGGCACTTGTGTCCTGGCAGGGCGATAAGCGTGTGGTTCGTGTTATCGATACCACGCGTAAATAATCAACGGGTCAGAGAACAGATACCGGTATTCGCCGGTATGACAAAATGGTATTGCTCAGCATTACAAGATTCTTCGTCGCTACTGCTCCTCAGAATGACAAATGCAGCGCGCGTAGCATTTTAATAGATTTTTAACCCTACAATCTGTCTGTTGATTCACTTGCTTGTTACAAGTACTGTCATGTTGCTATTTATGCAGGGCAGACATGAACACGTTACCGCCTGCCACCATAAAATATTAGTGCTATTAAACGGTTAATTTGATTAAGAATTCGATGGGGATTGAAAATGAGTACGAGCAATGAAGTAACAAGCGACACGACTAAGGTTTGGGATAATCATGTCTCCATCCCAGATATGCCGGAAGGGTTTACTGTAAGAACAACTTACCCAACAAATACAAATGGTGCTGAAGTGATGTTGGAACGTTGGGAGGCTGGATCAGAAGAGCCGCCACATTCACACCCTGGTGATGACATGACGGTTGTTGTTGAAGGTAAGATGTCGATTCAATTTTATACGAAATCAGATGATGGTCTTGTTGCAGATGGGAATGAGATTGTTCTTAATAAAGGTGACGTCGGCTACGTGAAAGCGGGTCGAATTCATGATGCTAAATATATTGAAGATTGCAAGTTAGTCTATGTTCATGACAAAGCGTTTGGTTTTACAGCTGAAGCATAAATTCTGACTATTGTGGTTTGTCTGTCATTATCTTCATGTCATTAACGCTTCCAGTAATGCCATGCCCTTCCTAAAAGGAATAAATATGTTAGAGAAGAATCAATCCGCGCCTGCCTTTAGTACACCAAACCAGCGCGATGAAATGATACATTTATCCGATTATAAAGGTAAAAAAAACGTTATTTTATATTTCTATCCAAAAGATGACACGCCTGGCTGCACGATTGAAGCCAATCAATTTACCGAGCTTGCTAAAGAGTTTGCCAAACTTGATACTGTCATCCTGGGTGTGAGTAAGGATGATTGCAAAAGTCACCAGTCTTTTATTGAGAAATTTGGCCTAAAGGTTGATTTATTGGCGGATACTTCGGGTGAGTTGTGTGAAGCTTATGGCGTATGGCAGGAAAAAGAAAAGAAAGGAATAAAGAAAATGGGTATCGTGCGCTCTACCTTTGTGATTGATAAAGAAGGTATTCTCACTGAAGTCATTTATGGTGTGACAGCAGACGGGCATGCCCGGGATATCCTCGATAAGATTAAACAATAGTTGCGCATGGCTTTAAAAGTTAGTGACATCTATATTAGTATTAAGCATTAAGCGGCTAAATCCAGTGGTGATTTTAAATGTTCATTAGCGTGCTGGAACTCTTCAAAATCGGGATTGGACCGTCAAGTTCCCATACGCTGGGTCCTATGGTCGCAGCCAGGCAGTTTGTAGGTTTGCTGTCACAACCGGAACAATTGTCATTGTTAAATAAAGATGTCGTAGTACGTTGTACGCTGAAAGGATCGCTTGCGTTTACCGGTAAGGGGCATTCTACGGATCGCGCTGTTGCCCTTGGTTTGCACGGATTTTCGCCTGAACAACTGGCGAGTTTGAACGTTGTTCAAGTGCTTGACGATATCTGGCAAACTGACAGCATCGAGATAGATAAATCACATCATATTACCTTTGCCCCTGATAAACATATTATCTTTGATAAAGGCGAACCGTTACCGCAACATCCCAATGGAATGATCTTTGAATTGGTTACTGCCGATGACGCGGTGTTGTTTACACAAACCTACTTTTCAATCGGCGGTGGGTTCATAAGTACATTAGATGAAATTAACCAGCTAGATGCACCTTTGAAAACAGCACATTCAGTATCCTGTGCTTATCCCTTTGCAAATGGTAATGAGATGATGCAGATGGCTACCGAGAGCAATCAGTCCATAGCGAAAATGAAACGGGCCAATGAACTCGAGCATTTATCAGAAAAGGCACTTATCCAAGGGCTGGATGGCATCTGGCAGTCCATGAGTACCTGCGTAGTTAACGGTCTTAAGGCAGAAGGGATCTTGCCCGGTGGGCTTGATATCAAGCGGCGGGCGAAGCATTTGTATGAACAACTGCAAAATGATGAAGACAATGCCAATGTGAACGACTGGTTATGTGCCTATGCCATGGCGGTTAACGAAGAAAATGCCGCGGGCAACATGGTGGTAACTGCCCCGACCAATGGTGCGGCCGGGGTGATACCGGCCGTGCTTTATTATTTTTTTCACCATGAAAAGGGAACTCCTGAACAGGTACGAGACTTTTTGCTGACTGCCGCAGCTATCGGTGGTTTGATAAAACACAACAGTTCTATCTCTGGTGCCGAAGTAGGTTGCCAGGGAGAAGTAGGATCGGCCGCCGCCATGGCGGCTGCCGGTTTATGTGAAGTACGCGGTGGTTCGCCACAACAAGTCGAAAAAGCAGCAGAGATTGCACTTGAACATCATCTTGGAATGACCTGTGATCCGGTCAATGGCCTGGTTCAGGTACCCTGTATTGAGCGCAATGGTTTTGGTGCAATAAAAGCATATACCGCTGCATCACTGGCATTGCGTGAAAGCGGTGAACATTTTATGCCCCTGGATAATTGCATTGCCGCGATGAAACAAACCGGCCTGGAAATGTCACAAAAGTACAAGGAAACATCACTGGGTGGATTGGCAGTAAGTATTACAGAGTGTTGATTCATAATAGGGGACACGACGACATGGCAAGGATTGTTCCTGCAATCCTATTGCTCATTGAGCTTGAGTAATATTAAGGGTGGGCAGATATAACACAAAAAATGAAATACGAAATCATCGGTCCTATCTTCAGCTACACTCAATAGCATGGTTTACCTCGTTGCAGTACCATAATTTATTATGTCCTTCCCCATTGACGAACTACTCCCACACCTTGTCGCGACGCTGAATAAACATTCCAGCGTCGTCGTGCAGGCGCCGCCCGGTGCGGGTAAGACCACGCGGGTGCCATTGGCGTTGCTCGAAGCCGCCTGGCTGGGTAATAAAAGGATCATCATGCTCGAACCCCGTCGGCTAGCCGCACGCACGGCCGCACGTTTTATGGCAAAGAGTCTGGGTGAACGTGTGGGAGAGACGGTTGGGTATCGTGTCCGCTTCGATAGTAGAACGGGTCCGAAGACACGAATTGAAGTGGTGACCGAGGGGATCCTGACCCGTCTGTTGCAGGACGATCCGGCACTCGAAGAGTATGGTGTTGTGATTTTCGATGAGTTTCACGAACGCAATCTGAATTCTGATCTTGGCCTGGCATTGTGTATCGATTCGCAACAAGGTCTGCGCGAGGATCTGAAAATCATCGTGATGTCGGCAACGCTCGATGGGGCCGCTGTCTCCACACTCCTGCATGACGCACCGATGTTGACCAGTGAGGGCGGCAGTTATCCGGTGGCGATTCGTCACCACGTACTCAACACCAGTTTTGCGCGTGAGCGCCGTACTTTTTTAAGTGAAGTAGCACAGCGCATCATCCATGTACTGGATGAAGAGCACGGTAGCATGCTGGTCTTCCTGCCCGGTGCCGCGGAGATTCGTCAGGTGTATGCCGTGTTGCAGGAAGCATTACTGGATTCGAAACGGGGTAACGATGTTTTATTGGCGCCACTTTTTGGTCAACTCACCGCGGCCGAACAGGACGCCGCGATTCAACCGGCACCGAATGGCAAACGCAAGATCGTGTTAGCCAGTGCGATTGCCGAGACGAGTTTGACGATAGAGGGCATTCGTATCGTGATCGATAGCGGTTTGATGCGCATCCCCCGTTTTGATCCCAACACAGGTTTGACGCAACTCGTGACCCTGCCGGTGTCTCAGGCAAGTGCCGATCAACGTTGCGGCCGTGCAGGTCGTTTGCAGGCAGGTGTGTGTGATCGCTTATGGTCGCATGGCACGCATCTGTTAGCACATACCTCGGCAGAAATGCTGGATGCCGACCTTGCGCCGTTGTTGCTGGAAATGGCGCAGTGGGGTGTCAGCGATGTCAATGCACTGCGCTGGATCGATCCGCCGCCTGCACCGCATGTGGCTCAAGCCAGGGATTTATTAGTGCAACTCGGTGCGTTGGATCATGAAGGTCGGATCACGGTGCATGGCAAGGCCATGGCACAGTGGGGTGCGCATCCACGTCTGGCGCACATGCTGCTGCGTGCCAAAGCCATCGG
>JAHEIJ010000189.1 GCA_024639445.1 Gammaproteobacteria bacterium | reverse complement strand
CCAATCTCAAAGAAGGTCACATCAAAAGGCCCCATTCGTTCGCCGATCTCGTAAAGACCCTTAAACCAACCAGAATCTCCGCTAAGATATAGATTCTGTTTTTTTCCTCGAATTCCATAGGAGGCCCAAAGCGTCATGTTTTTATCAAAAACACCCCGCTCGGAAGTGTGCTTGGACGGTGCTGCGGTAATCGTTAAACCATCAATGGATTTTACCTGCCACCAGTCAAGTTCGAAAATCTTCATATGAGGTACTCCCCACTTTTCCAGCAATTCCCCCACTGCCAGAGGCGCGATGAAGTGGCTAGTCTTGGGAATTAGCGCCTTAATTGAATCCTCGTCCAGATGGTCAGGATGATTATGGGTAATCAATACCACATCGACTAAAGGAACGCTGTCTGCTGAAGCAAGTGTTTTTGAATATCGCTTAGGGCTCACCCATCCAAAGGAGCCTGCTCGTTGTGAGAACACGGGATCGGTCAGGATCACTTTATCATCAATCTTAATAAGAAAGGTTGTGTGCCCAAGCCATGCGAATTGTAAGCCTTGCTGTCCATTCCACTGGGAAATATCAAAGGGCTCCGCAGGCAGTGGGGGATCAGGTATAAACCCTTCTGATTTATTGAAGAAGTAATTCCAGAACATCTTCAGACTTGACCCCCATCCTACATCTGGAACCCGTTCCGGATTTTGGAATGTTTCACCATTCCATTGTGGGCTTTCTTCTATACGTTGCTGTCGCGTCAAATCAGACGCATTTGTAGTGGTACATCCAAACATGGAAATCTGTAAAACAAGAAATCCAATTAGATGGATGTAGTTAATTGCTAGTCTTTTTCCTGACTGCACATTCTCTCTCGATATACAAAGCTAACGATTGAGCTCACAGGCGGTTACATTGCGGCGAAGCCGCAGTGAGCCGTCCTAAGTGGAGCGATTTGTTAGAGTGCTTACTCATATGCTTCAAGATCAATTCCATAATTTTTTACTACTTCCTGCATCTGGAGCCGTTTTTGCCCAGCTGCTACAGCCATGACCTTTGCTAATACCTCTGATATTTCGCCTTTAGAAATATTTTCCTTTTTAGCTTGTTTTAAATAGTACTCAGTACATGGGGCGCAATTCATAGCCATAGCCGCAGACAAGCTTACAAGTAATTCCGTTTTTTTATCTAAATACTCATTCTGATGGGTAGATTCATAGAATGTGTTATATAGCTCTTGGTGATGTTTTGTAAGCATCCTTGTCTCTCTTTGTTTTGCACTCTAACTATATATAGGTAACCGAACTGCGACATAGCAATCCGGTTTGTCGTTGTTCGTCATTTAAAATGTATTTCAACATCAACCTTTTATGCCTTATATACTTCCTAATATCAAGGATATGTTATGTAGTAAAGTGTGACCCGATTTATAGTTTTTCATTTAGATCAATCAGTTAATGAATCATGCTGGGTTAATTGAGTGCACAAAAAAACTAATTACGGATACCTTATAGTCACATCATCGCAAAGCATCTACTCGAAAAAAACAGGGTTAGCTGAACTTCCTATGTGAGTATGTCGTTTTTGCTTCGATTTCTAGTAAGATAACTGGCATGTCTGATAACAATATTGATCAACACCACATCTGGCACCCCTATAGCGCCATGAACTCGGAGTTACCGGTCTACCCGGTTGAGTCTGCCAATGGCGTGCGCCTGAAATTGACGGATGGACGTGAACTCATTGACGGCATGGCCTCCTGGTGGTGTGTGATCCACGGTTATAACCACCCGGAAATGAATGCCGCCCTGGAACAACAACTTCACAAAATGTCCCATGTGATGTTTGGCGGACTGACCCATGAACCGGCGATTGAATTGACCCGGCAGCTTATCGACATCACGCCGGCCCCATTACAAACGGTATTTTTCTCCGACTCTGGTTCGGTATCGGTTGAAGTTGCCATGAAAATGGCCATTCAGTATTGGCATGCGAAAGGCCAGTCGCAGCGTCAACGCTTTATTTCTTTGCGCTCCGGTTATCATGGTGACACTTTTGGCGCCATGTCAGTCTGCGATCCGATCACCGGCATGCACAGCCTGTTCAAGGACATACTGCCTGAACAGATATTTGTTGAACAACCGCGCTGTCGCTTCGGACAACCCTGTCAGCCGGAGGACCTTGCCCCACTGGAGCATGCACTGAAAAAACACAGCGAACATACCGCAGCGTTAATCATGGAACCCATTGTGCAAGGTGCCGGTGGCATGTGGTTCTACTCCGCCGAATACCTGCAAAAGGCGCGAGAACTCTGTGACCGATATGGCGTGTTGCTAATACTGGATGAAATCGCCACCGGCTTTGGCCGTACCGGTAAATTGTTTGCCTGTGAGCATGCGGATATTGCGCCCGATATCATGTGTGTTGGTAAAGCATTGACCGGTGGTTATCTCACCCTGGCCGCCACCCTCACTACGGATCATGTCGCGGCAACAATCGACCAGGGCGAACCCGGCGTATTTATGCACGGCCCGACCTTTATGGCAAACCCGCTTGCCTCTACGGCGGCAAGTACCAGCATTCGTTTGTTACTGAACTCGGACTGGCAACAGAATATCAGCCGCATCCAGTCAGGTCTGGAAACAGGGTTGGCACCCTGTCGGGAGTTAAAGCAGGTCAAGGAAGTGCGCGTACTGGGTGCGATTGGTGTGGTGGAAATGCAGCAAGCGGTAAATATGCAAACGATTGCACCCGCCTTTGTCGATGCCGGTGTCTGGGTTCGCCCCTTCGGCAAACTGGTTTACCTGATGCCGCCCTTTATTATCAATGATGATGATTTGAACACGTTAACCGCTGCAGTGGTTAAGGTGGTAAAGCATCATAAGGTCTGATCTGCTCCAACCCGGACATCAACCATGAAAAGCTTCATCGGATTGCAGGTAGGCCTGCTCCGCTTCAGTGCTTTGTCTTCCCAGAATTTTATTCCGATGCGGGAAACGCCCAAAGCGACGCACAATGTCCCGATGATGTTGTGCAAACTTCAGGTTCCCTGCCAGACCCGCTGCTTCAAATAAGGCGACCGCCTTATCCTGATCCACCATTGATTCACTGTGCATTAACGGCATATAGAGAAAGGCCTTCTGGTCATCCGTGAGTTGCGCATCATCGCTTCGTTCAATGGCCAGGGTGGCGATGTCACGCGACTTTGCTTCGGTAGCAAAACACAAGGCATCGCCGCGATAAATATTAAGCGGGATCTGGTCGAAAAGAATCACCAGGGCCAGCGTACCTTCAGGCGTCTCCGCCCAGTCATCCAGCCTTCCCTGCTCCGCTGCTTGCCAGACAGTTTCGAAACGATCGCGCAGTTCGGCATCGAATTCCGGCGTGGACTGAAACCACAACGGTTGCACCTTATCGGAAAACCAGAAGTCAAGAATGGATTGGGGTGACTCTGAGATTGTCATCAAGCTTCTTGCTCCTGCGGGAAAGCCACCCCCGTCCCACCCAGACCACAATAACCGCCAGGGTTCTTGGCCAGATACTGCTGATGGTACTCTTCCGCATAATAAAACTCAGGCGCGGCCACAATTTCGGTGCTAATCATGCCGCGTCCGGCCTCCAACAAGGCCTGCTGATAATTTTCACGACTGGCAAGTGCCTGCGCTTTTTGTTCCTCATCGAAAAAATAGATCCCCGAGCGGTACTGGGTACCGACATCATTGCCCTGTCGCATGCCCTGGGTCGGATCATGCGTCTGCCAGAATTCCTGTAGCAAGTTTTCATAAGACACTTTTGCCGGATCAAACACCACCAGTACGACTTCGTTGTGACCGGTCATCCCGCTGCACACTTCCTGGTAAGTGGGATTAGGGGTAACACCCCCTGCATAACCCACCGCCGTGGTATAAACACCCGCGGTTTCCCAGAAGCGGCGCTCGGCACCCCAGAAGCAACCCAGGCCAAACATTGCTTGTTGCAGTCCTTCACAAAACGGCGCGCTCATCACGTTGCCGAGTACATAATGTTTATCCGGCACGGCCATGCGAGTCGCCCGGCCTGGCAGGGCCTGTTCGGGTGTCGGCATTGTTGTCATCTTTTCAAAACCATACATGGCCTGGTCTCTACCTTGTCTGTCAGGGAATCATCAAGCTGTTAATTGTCCATACGATTGCTACACTAAATAACATTGTATTGAGATAGACAAATCTTACGCTCTGGTTGAACCTAATAACACCCATAAGCTGTGCAGGTATAGACAACCCACGGGCAATCTTTTGAATATTAGAATATGTAAAGACAGGACGCTGTATCACACTATATTGTCACTAACGCTAACAAAATCAAGGAGTGGCACATGTTACGGTCATTGATAATACTATTCTTGCTCGGATCAGCTTCTTCGGTAATTGCAGTTGAAGCGATTACAGTACCCGCTGGTCCCTTTCCCATGGGTTGTTCCGTGAATGACTCCGATTGCGAAAAAGATGAAGGACCTGCCGGTGGAACATCCGTATCCGTGCCCGCATTTCGTATCGATAAGTACGAAGTCTCAGTTGATGATTTCCGCGCCTGCATCAAGGCGGGCATGTGTACTCGTCCGAAAGATCACGAGCGTAATAAATACTGTAATTTCGATGCCCGGCAGCGCGGCGATCATCCCGTCAACTGCGTCGATTGGGATCAGGCCTTCAACTACTGCCGCTGGAAAAACGGCCGCTTGCCGTACGAAGCCGAATGGGAAAAAGCCGCACGTGGCGGGACCACCAGTCGTTATCCCTGGGGAGAGGAAGTCACCTGTAAACAGGCCATTCTGGATGACGGAGTTACCATGGGCTCGGTCAAAGGGGAGCCGGATGGTTGTGGTGAAGATCGCACCTGGCCACGCGGCAGTCGTGATGCCAATCCATTAGGATTGTTTGACATGCATGGTAATGCCGGTGAGTGGACCATGAACTGGTATGAACCCGATGCCCTCGCGGCGCTTTATGCCAAGGACGATTTAACCGGCCCGTTGCTGGGCAAACAACGGGTCGTACGCGGCGGCTCCTGGGATGAAAACCGTCCCAATTTGCGCAGCTCGTTTCGTAACGTCAAGC
>JAHEIJ010000014.1 GCA_024639445.1 Gammaproteobacteria bacterium | reverse complement strand
AAAGCCGTACTCATCAGCCTGGTGCTATTTTTGATAAGCGGTTGTAGCGTGAAATCCACCTATAACCGGCTCGACTGGATCCTCACCCAATACCTCGATAGCTATGTCGAACTGACGGATGCACAAGAGGACGAACTCAGGGAATACCTTGCCAGCACCCTGTATTGGCACCGTACTACGCAGTTACCCGCCTATGTCAGTTGGCTGCAACGAGTAAAACAGGATCTGGCCCACGACCTGACCGAGGCGCAGGTGGAACAACATACGCTGGAGTTACTGGTGTACTGGCGTGCGCTAATGATGCGAGTTGCCGATGACATGGCCGTGCTGATGCCTGATCTTAGCCCGCAACAGCGGGCCGAATTGTTTGCCAGTTTCATCGAGAAAAACGATAAATACCGGGATGAGTACATCAAGGTGAGTCGAAAGCAGCAGCGGGAAAACTACACTGAACGCCTGCAGGACAGCTTTGATAGCTGGCTCGGTTCCCTCAGCCAGAATCAGAAAAAGCTCATTCAAGCGGCCGCGATTGAGATGCAACCCATCGCGGCGGAATCCCTGCAAACGCGCATTCGTTGGCAACAGGAGTTGCACACCATTCTCGATAGTCAGCAGGATCTCGCCGCTACCCGTGAGGCCATGCACACACTGTTTGTGAATACCGAAACCCTGCGCAGTACCAGTTACAAACACATACTGGAGCACAATCGCCAGGTGGTCACATACCTGATCGTCGATATCTCAAAGACGCTGAGCGACAAGCAACGCAAGCATTTTAACAAACGCATCGACAAGTACATCAAGCTGTTTAGCGAACTGGCGCAGGAAGCCCAGCCCCGGCAGGCCGCGAGTCAGTGCGCCGCCTGCTGAGTCGTTAACAGCGGCTGCAGATGAGGCCAGACATTATCGAGAATTTGCGCCTGTGCCGCGGCGGTGGGGTGAATGCCGTCGGCTTGCATCAACTCGCCATGATCCGCCACCTGGTCCAACAATCTGGGGACTAACGCCACCTGGTTGGTCTCGCTCAATTGATGAAACAAGCGGGCAAAGCGGGCGTTATAAAATTCACCATAGTTAGGTGGCAGGCGCACGCCGGCCAACAGCACTTTTGCACCCCGTTGTTGACTAAGTTGAATAATATTGGTGAGGCTGGTTTCGATTTCACTGAAGGGCAGGCCGCGCAAGCCGTCATTCCCGCCCAGTGCCACGATTACGATCGCCGGTTGATGTTGTTGCAGGGCATTATCCAGCCGGTTCAGGCCGGTGCGGGTGGTATCACCGCTGACACTGGCATTGATCACCCGGTAGTGAAAGCCCTTTTTGGTGAGGCGCTGTTGCAATAAGGCGACCCAGCCCTCATTAGTATTGATACCATAGGCCGCACTGATACTATCACCCAGTATCAGGATGGATGCCGACGTCGAGGCAGTCGCCGCGAAGGCGGCACCCGAGTCAAATAACAAGGTAAGCAGCAGGAGTCTTTTTAGCATGGATAACGTGGAAACCATGGAGTCGTCACAATCCCAATCTCAATTACAGCCACATTCAGAGTCATTTGTGCAGGCGATTCAGCTCGGAAAATGGGTCAACACGAGCGAAGGGCCGTTAACCATTCTGGATGATATCAACTTTAGCATTCCCACCGGAACTTCAGTAGCCGTACTGGGCGCTTCGGGTTCAGGCAAGACTACCTTACTGGGACTGCTGGCCGGACTGGATGTTCCCACTGAAGGCCAGGTGGTCATTAATGGCCAGGATCTGGGCGCGATGGATGAAGACGGCCGCGCCCTGTTGCGCGCCGATACCATCGGCTTCGTTTTCCAGAACTTTCAATTACTCAACGGCCTCACCGCGCTGGAGAATGTCATGTTACCGCTGGAACTGGCCGGCGCCGGCAACCCGCGTGAGCAGGCGGCCGAGTTCATGACCCGCGTCGGGCTGGGCGATCGCCTGAGTCATTACCCCAATCAACTCTCCGGTGGTGAGCAACAACGTTGCGCCATTGCGCGCGCCTTTGCCGCCCAGCCCAAGTTGCTGTTTGCCGATGAACCCACCGGTAACCTGGATCAACAAACCGGCAAACGCATTATTGACCTGTTGTTTGATCTCAATCACGAACTGGGGACCACCCTGATCATGGCGACCCATGATGAAACACTGGCCGAACATTGTGATCGACGCTTGCATCTCGACAGTGGACGATTGGTGAAACCGGACGAGTCCATCACCGACGTAGGGTGCTAAGCGTGGCCATCCCCAGCCAATCATCCCAACCCCAATCCAGCCTGGCCTTTTCCTGGCGCATGCTGTGGCGGGACTGGCGCGGGGGTGAATTGCGCATCCTCGCCATCGCACTGGTCATTGCGGTCACCAGTGTCACCTCGGTGGGCTTTTTTATCGATCGGGTCGAACGGGGGTTGAATCAACAGGCCGCCGAATTGATTGCGGCCGATCTGGTCATCAGCTCATCGCGGCAGATTAATGCCGACTATGTCCGGAACGCCGAACAGCGTGGTTTGACCCTCGCCAATCTCACCCGCTTTCGCAGCGTGGTGGTGGCCAAGGATCAACCGCAACTGGCGGAAGTGAAGGCCGTGACCGAACACTATCCGTTGCGCGGCGAACTGCGCATTGCCGATGTGCCTTATGGCGAGGATCGCGTTAGCCACACCATTCCCGCACCAGGGGAAGTCTGGGTCGAACCGAAGCTGTTGCAAACCCTCAACCTGCAAGTGGGAGAAAAACTCCAGCTCGGTGCCAGCTCGTTCACCATTACCCAGGTGTTGGCGTACGAACCGGATCGGGGAGGGGACATGTTCAGTGTGGCACCACGGGTGTTGATGCATGCCGATGATGTGGCCGCAACCCGCTTGATTACCACCGGCGCGCTGGTGAATCACCGTTTGCTACTCGGTGGTGAGCGCACCGCCATCGATGACTACCGCGCTTACGTTAAACAACGGTTGCAACCGGGTGAACGCGTGTTAAGCGTCAAAGAAGGCCGCCCCGAACTGCGCGCGGCGCTGGATCGGGCGCAACGTTTCCTGGGGCTGTCGGCGCTAATCAGTGTATTGCTTGCCGGGGTGGCCGTGGCTACCGCAGCACGGCGCTTTGCCCAACGCCACCTGGATACCAGTGCCATGTTGCGTTGCCTGGGTGCCACGCAACGCAGCATCATTCGCATGTTCAGCCTGGAAATGCTCTGGCTGGCGCTGATTGCCAGCAGTGTCGGCTGTGCCCTAGGCCTGCTGACCCAAATGGGCATTACCCGGATACTGGATCAATTGCTGTTGATCAGCTTACCCGCGCCGTCCCTGCAACCGCTGGTGCTCGGGTATGCCACCGGCGTGATCCTGTTACTCGGTTTTGCCTTGCCGCCGTTACTGGCTTTGAAACATGTCCCGCCGTTAAGGGTGTTGCGTCGGGATCAAACCGGTGCGCCGGTCCGCGCCGGACTTGTGTATCTCGGGGTCCTGCTCAGCATGGGTGTGTTGTTGTACTGGCAAATCGGTGAACTGCAACTGGTAACGTATGTGGTACTGGGTATGCTGGCGACCTTAATGGTCTTGGCCGTCGCCGCCTACGGTTTGATTAAACTCATGAACCGCTTGCGCCAGCGGGTTGGTGTCGCCTGGCGCTTTGGCCTGGCCAATATCGCCCGCCGTCCCGGCAGCAGCGTGATTCAGATCGTGGCCTTTGGGCTTGGCATCATGGTGTTGTTGTTACTCTCCACCGTGCGCAATGATCTGTTGAACGACTGGAGTCGCAGTCTGCCAGCGGATGCACCCAATCATTTCCTGATTAACGTCCAACCGGATCAGGTGGCGGAGATCCAGGCCTTCTTTGATCAGCAGGGCGTCCATAAACCGCAGCTCTATCCCATGGTGCGCGCACGGCTGATGCAAATTAACGATCGCAAGGTCAGTACCGACGATTACGAAAGCGATCGCGCCAAACACATGGTGACGCGCGAATTTAATCTCTCCTGGGCCGCCAAACCGCAAGTGGATAACACCATTGTGGCCGGCAAGTGGTGGCAAACCACTGATCACGGCAAAGGTCTGTTGTCGCTGGAAGCCCGGCTGGCCAACACCCTCGGCATCAAGCTGAATGACAGGGTGAGTTTCGATATCAACGGTGCGCTCAGAGAGTTCACAATCAGCAACCTGCGCGAAGTGGACTGGGATACCTTCAATATCAATTTCTTTACCGTGGTGCCGCCGGGTGTACTGGAACAGGACCCGGCCAGTTGGGTCACCAGTTTATATCTCGACCCGCAACAGAAGCGCCAACTCAGCCAGTTGGTGAAACGTTATCCCAACGTCACCGTCATCGATGTCGCCGCCATCATGGATCGTGTACGCAGCATCATGGATAAGGTAGTAATGGCAGTGGAATTTATATTCCTGTTTACCTTACTCGCCGGACTGGCGGTGTTATACGCCGCCATTCAGGCCAACCAGGATGAACGCCGCTTCGAAAGTGCCGTGCTCAGAACCCTGGGCGCACGCCGACCGGTACTGATGCGCGGACTCATTGCCGAGTTTATAACTCTCGGCGCCCTGGCCGGTTTACTGGCCGGTTTGGCCGCCACCGCCTTAGCCTGGGTATTAGCCGCACAGGTGTTTCACTTTCCGTATCAGTTTAATCCCATCATCGGCCTGGCAGGAATTGGCGTCGGTATCGCCATTGTCGGTATCGCCGGTGTATTAGGCACACGCACCGTACTGACTCAACCGCCGGTTGTTTCTTTAAGGCAGGGCACATAGCTCAATCATAACGCGCAACACGATCATAGCCTTCCACCTCGTAATCGAATCCATGACCACTCCTTCTTGAGTGGTTTCTTGTGAAATAGCTGTCTATGCTACCTTAATATAATGAAGGTACAGGGAGAGTAGCAGCATGGCGCTATTACCAATGAAGGGGGATTCCGGCTTTGCACTGGGCGGATTTTTGATTCTGGCAGCGCTGGGAACCTTCATGTGGAAGGGGGCACCGCTGGAAAGCGTCCGCCCGAGCAGTGAGAAAAGCGGTTGGTATGAGCGTGAATTTGCTCAGCAAGTGCCGGCGAGGCTCTGGCAGGATCCCTTCAAGGCGGTATACGCGCACGAACAGGCGCTGAAAGATGGCAAGGCAACTGCCACGTTTGCTAAATCGCCCCAGCAAATCATCGATGAGATCACCAGTATCACAACCACGAGTTCTCGGATAACTGGGGCCGATAAGTCTGAGCTGAGCCTGTTGATGGTCATGCTGGGCCCGGGCTCTTATTCGGAACTTGAGGAACGGCGTCGCCGTCGCCGCTATGCAGTACTGTCCGGGCTGGGCGAAGAGCATTTCGTGCCACGCCATCCAGAGGTACTCAATGTCTTTTACCGCCCAAAGGCCGGCTATTCGGATAGTCAGTGTGTCACTCAGGATGAAACCGGTAACCGACAAATACTTTTTGAAGAGTGTTACTCGGTCCCCTATGAGTGGTTCGATTACGAAAGCCCGGATGGTGAAATTAACGAGCATCGCCAGGTGCTTGTGCTTTGGCTAAACGAATCGCAATTTGTTGAGTCACCACTAAAGAGTATCAAGGATTTCCTCGCCCACCTGCTTCCCGAGACGACGATACCCAACACTCCGCTGCGGGCGACTGTACTTGGCCCTGGACGTTCCGATGGCTTACGTAACCTGGCGACAAAGTATACTGAGGAAGAGAAGGACGCATTTAACTGGTTACGTACGAGTTTCCGTTTATCCGAGTTTACTATTATTTCCTCCACTGCGACTGTCGCTGATGCCGATTTGATCAGGAAGTGGAGCCCAGTCCCGGCTCCGGAAGACTCGACGCTTTCAGCGGTAATACAACGCTATCCCGAGTTCTCGGGCAAAGGTTGCAACAAGGCAAACGCTGAGAAGGAACCGCAAGATACCTGTATGCGGTTTCTACGCACGATTCAAAGCGATGAGGAACTGACAAAAAAACTGGCGCAAGAATTAAAAAAAAACCGGCAGATTTCCCAATCTGATGACTATGTGGTTGTGATCTCAGAGTGGGATACCTATTTCGGTCGATTTCTACCACGGGCATTTACCAAGCATTACTGTGCACCGAATTGTAAAAACGTCTTACGCTATAGCTATCTAAGAGGCATGGACGGCATTATCGCTGGCGAACAGAAGGCACCGCCGCCATCAAAGCCGGGTAAACAGAAAAAATCTAATGGGCTTTTACCGTCGATGGACATATCAGCCTTGCGTCGCCCAGTGGGAACGGGACAGTTTGATTATCTCAGACGCCTGGCGAAAGACATCAGAAAAAAAGATCATGAATTGCGATTGGGCACGGGGCATGGTGTAAAAGCGGTCGTGTTGCTTGGCAGTGATACGTATGACAAATTGCTGATCCTGCGTGCTTTGCGACCTGAGTTACCGGGCGCCGTGTTCGCCACCACTGATCTCAATGCGCAACTCCTGCATCCGGCTGAGTATAGTTGGACGCGCAGTTTGATTGTGGCATCAACTTACGACCTTGGTTTGTCATCGACTGTGCCGATGACAACCATGCCGTTTCGGGATAGTTATCAAACTTCCATATACCTGGCCTCGCGCCTGGTCTTCAATAATGAGTTGATGCAAGAGGTGAATTACGATCAAGAAACTCTTTACCAGAAAATCCCACCACAATTGTTTGAGGTCGGTCGCCATGATCTCGTACAGTTACCTGGCAATGGTGATAGTACGGATACCTGGAATCGTGTTTCCAAGATGTCCTTCGCCAGACCGGTTTCACTGGGGCTGTTTATTATTGCAATAATCGGGATTTTTGCCTTTCATCAATTACGGCCCAGAGCGGGGCGCTCTGTTTTTGTGCTGGGCTCGTTGCTGTTGATATTTTTGTTATTAGGTATCGTGATCTTCTTGCAGACGCCAAGTGGCGAACCCCTGGCATTGCTCGCGGGAGCCAGTACCTGGCCAACGGAATTCATTCGTATATTCAGCGTGGTGCTATCGTTGGTATTTATCTGGTGTGTGATCTATCGTTTACACAATAACTGGCTGGACCTCGGGAGTCGGTATTTCTGGGTGGGTAAAGAGAAAGGTTCTCATGGCGTCACCGTCTCGCAGGTATGGAGTGGTTTTATAGCCAGGATCAAGCATCCCATTACAAATCTGAAGGCACTTAAACTCACACAAGTACTGCCTGCGATCATGGTAATTATCATGATTTTTATAATGAGAATTGTTTTTCCCATCGCGTTGCCTCTGTTCTGGAAGATTTTGATGTTGGTCGGTGTCTGGGGTACGCTAATCGTCTTCTGGTGGCTGGCGATTTACGGTCGTATCTGGAAAAGTGTTCATGTTCTTTCTGTCAATAAGTGGGTTGCTAAATGTGCGCCCAACACGGATGCGGCTGATATGTGGCGCACCTACGGCGAATATGGCGCCGGTGACCAACGGTTCCTGCGTGCTATTGCCTATGTCTTGCTGTACATGACATTTGGCTCGATACTATTTGCGATATTGGGCCCGCCGGCTTCGCCATGTCGGGGTGTGATTGCCTGTGGCATTGATAAAGCCATTCTTGGATTTAGTGTTCTGAGCATGCTCGTACTGTTGTTTCTTGTTGTTGATGCCGCGAGACTCTGTATTTGTTGGGTCAGTTCATTGCGCGAGCAGGAACTGGATTGGGACAAGACCATGAAACCAGGGTATGAGCAACGTCTCAAGTTATCCGACTCCCACGTCGTAGCCTGGATGAAAGTACACTTAATCGGTGAGCGCACAGCCGAGGTGACGCGACTCATTTATTATCCGGTATTAATCATCCTGCTCATGCTGCTGGCGCGTAGTACCTATTTTGATAACTGGGATTTCCCGCAAGCATTGGCGATAGTTGTCGGCTTGAACTTCATCATTGCCCTGGGGAGTATCGTGCGCCTGAACTTTGTGGCGCGTTCAGTGCGCGAAGACATTTTACGGAAATTGCAGGAAGAGAAACTGGCAGCAGACAAACAACAAAGCAAATCATATGAGTCAGACCCAGCAGAGCGAAAAGAACTCATAAGCCAATTAGAAGAGCTGCAAATCGGCGCCTATTTAAAGGTATGGGATCAACCTGCCGTGCGTGCCACACTATTATTATTGGGTGGTGTGGCATTGACCTTCGCGGAATATTTTTCCGTGGTAGCGCCCTGAACGAATAGGATATTTGCAACCAGAGATAATAGTAGATCTTAATTTATTGTGAATAGTCAAAATATTATTTCATACTTAAATAGTCTTTCAGACGCAACAATAGCTGAACACTCTCAAAAATACTTCAAAACAGGTGAAGGAGAATACGGCTGCGGCGATAAATTCCTGGGTATAAGAGTTCCTGTTTTACGTAAAACGGTTAAGAAATATAAAAATACATCTATTACTGAAATTCAAAAATTAATCAAATCTGAGTACCATGAAATTAGATTATTCTCACTACTGCTATTGGTTCAAATGTTTTCAAAGGGCGAGACAGACACACAAGAAAAAGTGGTTAATCTATATTTGAAAAATACCAAATACATTAACAACTGGGATCTCGTAGATAGTTCGGCGCCATACATTATAGGCGCATGGTTATTCCACAGGGATAGAGCAATTTTATATGAATTAGCGCGATCTGATTTATTATGGGACCGAAGAATTGCAATTATGTCAACTGCCTACTTTATTAAAAATAATCAATACAATGATACGTTAAAAATATCAACTATCCTGCTTTCTGATTCAGAGGATTTAATTCATAAAGCAGTAGGCTGGATGTTAAGAGAGGTCGGCAATCGTGATATTGAGATAGAAGAAAAATATCTTAAAAAATATTATAAAACAATGCCGCGCGTGATGTTACGATATGCTATAGAAAAGTTTAATAAGGAACGACGGCAAGCTTATTTAAAGGGTGAAATATAAATCACCTGACAAATCATTAATGTTCGTGCGCGAGAATGCCGCATACTCGGACAAGTAAAAAAGCGACGCGATTGAGCTTTAACGTCAGGCACCAATAATGAATCTAGATTGGTTTGCAATATGAATGAAAGTTGGGACGACTATGCCGAAGGATGGGATAGCAATGAAGATGTTATTTCGTATTCTGATAAGGCATTCAGAACACTCTTTGAAGTTGTAAATCCTGAAGGATTATTGATATTGGATTTTGGATGCGGAACTGGACTTTTGACTGAAAGGATGGCTATTACTGCCGATCGCATAGTGGCAGTAGACCCTTCCGAGAAAATGATTTCAGTACTTCAGAATAAACAATTAAGTAATGTGGAGACTCTTATTGCCGTACTTTCAGAAGAAACAATAAAAACATATGATCTCTTTAGGTCGAAGTACGATGTTATAGTGGCATCATCAGTTTGCTCATTTCTACCAGATTACGAAGGCACATTACGATTATTAAAAACATTACTAAAGCCAAATGGTATTTTTATTCAGTGGGACTGGCTTAAATCAGATGAAGATAATGATTCTGATTTTAACAAAGAAAGAATCGAATCAGCTTATCAACGGGTTGGCTTAGAAATATTATCAATTTCTGAAGCATTTTCTATTGAAAGCGAAGAAGGACCAATGAAGGTTATCATGGGTGCGGCAAGAAAGACCTTATAATAAAAGTTATTTCACCTATTTTACATGTCGGACGCCTAAAACTGCGCCGGTTATTTAATTCGCTAGGAGCTTAAAAAACTATGGAAGAACCAGCAAAATATCTTTTATTTCATGGTGTAATAATACTTTTACTAGGACTTTTAGCTGGTATTCCTTATGGCAGGGCCATATTAAAAAAAGAACAAGACAGTCTTATTATTGCATGGCGCGTTGCACATTCCTCCTTGTCAATGGGTGCCATATTGATGTTTGCACTTGTGCCAATACTTTCACTGCTAAACGTTAATTTAAAAATCATGTGGTCTATTGCCGTGCTATTCATTGTTACCGGCTATGCATTTTCGTTTGCCCTGTATCTAGGTCCAATCGTCGGCCACAGGGGGCTTGCATACAGAGGTCCGATTCCCGCTAAGTTGGTTTATTTCGGGAACTCCATAGGCGCATTAGCATCATTGTTGGGCACCTTTATTTTGCTATATGCAGCGTGGAAAACACTTTGATACAAAAACACCTAACAATGCAGTTCAACACAGGCTGTCTTGCATGTCGCTTCGCTATGTGTAGGCCATCCGGTAAATTGCGAGGTTGAACTCACAGCTGATAGCAGGCACTTTATACTTTCCAAACGCCGCCGAGACGTGGCAATCTCCCACTAACATTTGTTATTACTACGGCCAAGGAGTCGCCAGAAGAAAGAGTAAGCAGCCATGAGCACATTAAAAGACTACCTTCTTTTCAAAAAACTCATTATGCCATACGCCTTGCAGGTGTTGTTTTGGGCCGGCATTGGCGGCACCTTATATGGGACCTGGTGGTTATATATCCACGATAATTGGGCCTGGATACTGGCACTGGTATTCGGTACGCTACTGACACGCCTCATTTTTGAAGGTTTTATGCTCAGATACCAGGCGTATCTGTGTTTACAGGATATAAGAAGCAAATTGTATGAGCATCAGTAAGCCCGGTTATCTCCTTTTTGCTGTCTTGTTGTTCATTCCTGCTCTGGTTTTCTCCAGTCCGGAGAAATTATCACTCATCGTTGAAGTCACGGGCGCAAAACCGAACAAAGGTCAAGCCGTCTGTTCCCTGTTTACGTCTGCGAATACGTATCTAAAACAACCCGCAATCAAAATAACAAAGCCAGTCAATAGCAATGGCGAGGTCGTTTTCAGGATAGATGACATTGATCCGGGAACGTATGCGGTGAGCATCGTTTATGATGAGGATAACAATGGCAAGTTAAATACCGGACTATTCGGCATTCCAACCGAGCCGGTTGGCGTTTCAAATAATGCCAAGGGTAGATTTGGGCCGCCCTCGTATGAAGATGCAGCCTTTGAATTGTTAGACTCAAGGAGAATTAGAATATCATTGGGTAAGGCCAAAAAATAATAACTATCCTTGTGTCCGAATGGTTTTAAAAGGAGAATATTTTTGAAACAAAAAACAGCCATAATCATTCTTTCTGTATTGCTCGTTATGTTTTTTATCGCAGTAATTCTTTAGGCTGGCACTAGATATAAATACCTTTAATGCTCTCGGATACAGGAAATAAATAATGAAACTACAAATCCTCATTGCCTCAATCATATTCTTTTTTGCGGGTCCTCTTTATGCCGGTGACTATATTATTTCTATTGACGGACGTTCAGCCGAGATAGATTTGAATAAGAAGGTGAAGTTCAAGACCGC
The DNA here is from genome assembly GCA_024639445.1 of Gammaproteobacteria bacterium. Lineage (GTDB taxonomy): Bacteria > Pseudomonadota > Gammaproteobacteria > UBA6429 > Thiohalophilaceae > JAHEIJ01. Next base: position 5,118 of record JAHEIJ010000014.1, on the reverse strand, counting down.
TTCCGGGAAAGAGCCCGCTATTATTCTAAAACAAAAAGAATACCTGGATTTTAAGAGTGACCTTTTTTCGATGAAGCATAAAAGGACGATCAAACCAAGCAGGAGCGTTCTTGGGGACGGCATTTTCCTAACAAAGATAGCTACATCCTCAGGTACGGCGATCTTAGTTACGGAATACATGAGTGAGAATCCTGCTGAACCAACCGTAGATTTTATGATTAAGTTGTTGACGAAAGAATATGTGGAGAATGGTTACAAATACAAGGTAAGAAAAGTCGAGAAAGTCGTAGATGGCAAGAATATACGTGGTAAACAAGTTGTGGCAACCCATCCGGATTGGGGAAAGACAACATCTGTCATGGCCTACGGGGGTAAGGATAAGGGTGTGCTCATTGTCACTACGATTTTTAACGATGAGTATAAAAATGAGCAACATATCATCTCTGATTTCTGGAAAAATCTGAGGATATCCTTCGACTAATATCGGGCAACAGATATTTAACTTCGCAGTGGTTTTTACTCGACCCCAAATATCTTAATCAAATTTTCTATCAAAATTGAGCACTGATTACTTAAAAAACGTATTTCGCGGGCTACATATTGTTTGGTCCATTCTTGGCGCCGGCATATGTATTTTGCTTGCGACAGCAAAAGGCGGCCATCCTCCGGGACTTGTGTTTGTTCCTGTCGCAGCGGTGATATGGCTAACAGGCCATGTACTAATTTGGGTCAGTCGCAAGTTAGCGATTCGAGGAAGACATTTAGCCGAAAATAGAAATATTGCACCCGGAAAGTGGCCGCTGCCGATAATTCTTCTTGTATTGTTATTCGGAATTGTATTTATCTTTGGTCTATTTGGGATTGTTTGGCAAGTATTATTTGAACGCGATTGGCTTCGTGAGTTGGCCGTACCGCTTGCCTATTGGATACCATCTTCGTTATGTTTTTTTGGAATTCTATTGCGACAAGATTGGTCACGAATCCTTGCCGGTAGCGGGTTTATGGTTGTGGCAGGAATACTTCTCTATGAGATGATTGCGAGTTTTACGCGCGGTTATCGAAACTCGGCGACTGAATGGGTGATGGTGATTGTTATATTCATTTTATTGCTCTTGTTTGGATTTTACATTTTACGTTCTTCAAGTATAAAAGCATTTTATTCAAGATAGTAGCGGTTTCCTCTAATCCAGAATATTGCTCCACTAGTTACTACAGTATTACATGAAGGAGAATGTAATTGAAAAATAAATCCGCCGTAAAAATATTTTTACTGTTAATTGTTATATTTTCAATCCCATATGGAGTTTATTATTCTTACAATAATTATAAGCTCACAACGGCTGATTGCGCGCCATTGCATAATGACGGTCGAATTGATGATTTCATTAAATGCCTTAAGGATGGTGCAAAATTAGGCCACAGTGGAAAGCGCGCTTATTTGGCGGTTTTATATATGGAAGGTGAATATGTAAATCGAGACTATGCGGAATCAGTTAAATGGGCCAGAAGTGCCGCAAAGTATGATAACCGAATAGCTCAAAATCTACTTGGTGTTGCCTACCAGAATGGGCTCGGTGTTGAAAGGAATTACGAAATCGCTGTTGACTGGTATCAGAAAGCGGCGGATCAGGGGCTTCCAACTGCCATGTTTAATCTTGGAGCCATGTATTACAACGGCTTCGGGGTACAAAAAGATGAAAAGAAGGCCATGGCGCTCATTACTAAAGCCGCTGAACTCGGCGAACCAAATGCCATTGCGCTATTAAAATAAAGTAGAAGTTTAAAGTACGCGAGCGATCTTTGAATATAACTTTCGCATAATTAGGTAAGGTACCAAGTGTCTACTATTTCATTGTAAATACGACCCACAGGGATGTGGGAAGTGCTGATAATGCATGGAGCAATTATCAGTGAAAAACGGGGGCGCATTTCAACCCGCCTATCCAATATATATTGAGCATCAGGCTTTTTTTCGACTATGATCATTAGCATTCAGCTAAAAGACTGTTTGCCCTCATTGCCGCCTCGACTAAGGAAGGAGAGCAGCCATGCACATGCCCCGTTTCATTCAACCCATTAGTCTCATTTTGATTTTACTTGGTATCTCGCTGACATCGCTGTTAGCTCATGAACACGGACACGAAGCGGGATACACTATATTGAAACGCCAGCCGATCGCGCATGATTTCTATGGCGCCGCCGAGATGGTGCTTATCAGTGGCCGCGTGAGCGGCGATGTGGTGGTCGCCGGGCAACGCCTGTCCCTCGATGGTCCGGTGACGGAGGATGTAATTGCCGCCGGAGAAATTGTTACCATCAATGGCGATGTCGGGGACGACGTTCGTGCCGCCGGCCGACTGGTACGCGTAAACGGTCAAGTCGGGGACCACATGGTCGCCGCCGGCGAAACTGTGACCCTTGGGCCGCAATCGAAGATCAGCAACTGGGCCTCGTTGGCGGGGCGGCGGATCGAAGTGTTCGGCAAGGTGGGTAAGGTGCTCAAGATCGCGGCCGAGGAAGTGATCATCGCCGGCGAACTCATGGGCGAGGTGAACATCACTGCGGAAGAGGTAAAGATCCTGGCCGATGCCGTCATCCACGGCCCGTTGCGGGTGCAAAGCCCCAATCCGCCCGAGATCGCCACCGGGGCGCGCATCCTGAGCAGTGTCGAGCACGTGCCCATGCCGGAGGTGGACTTTGCGCCGGTGTTAAAAGTGATTGCGCTGGCCGGGTTGGTGGTTATTGTGGGTTTAATCCTTACGGGCCTGGTTTACTTTCTCATGTTTCCGCAGTTCAGCATCGCCACCGCGCGACAAATCGAACAGAACCCGCTCATCACCCTGGGACTGGGTTTTGTCGTATTGCTGTTGGCCCCACTGGTAATCGTGCTGCTGTTATCCACGGGAGTGGGTTACCTGCTGGGCGTAGTATTAGCTGCAGCTTACCTGCTAATGGTGATCGCCGGCGGCATGACCGGCGTGATTTATGTCAGTGATGTGGCGCTGCGCCGACTCTTTAATAAGGAAGCCGCGAGTAAAGGCGTGATGGTCGCAACCCTGATCGGCGCCTTTGTCTTGCTGGGGCTGGTGCAGATCATTCCCTTCATCGGTAGCCTGGTGGTGTTGCTGCTGACCGTCATGGGGATCGGTGCGCTTAAATATCAGTTCTGGCAACAGTACGACCCACAAGGACGTGGGGAGTGCAGATAATGCAGGAGCAATTATCTGCCCAGTCTTCCACATCGTCGCCAGCCTGAAGAAACAACTCCCGGCCGCACGCTGTGCGGCCGAGGAGCCAAACTCAAACGCAATAGCTATTGTTCCACCGCAACCCCGTGTTGCACAAAGATATGGGGTTCCAGCCGGGTCGAACTGTCAATCAGACCCATTCGGCCCTTATCCACCAACTGGATGCGGGCGGGGTAGGGTTCGCCCACCTGGGTGACGAGCAAGACTCCGTCCGGACTGACCGTGTAGGTAAAGTCAGTCGTTTCGGTGAAATTACCGGAATAACTGCATTTGCGAGTGCCGGTATTAGTGCCGGTGCCGTCGCCGTTGAAGGTGACCGTGCCGTACTGATCGCAATAATCAATAGCGCCGGTCGTTTCATCGGCCCGAATTTCCACCAGGTTGTAGACATAAACGCCATCAAGGTCTTTCTCCGAGTAAGCCTTGTCCGCCAGGACGGGCAGGCTGAATGTTGTCAGTAGCAGCGCGGCTGCGCCAAATAACATGAAAGTTTTCATGGAATGTCTCCTCGAGTCCGTGAGTAAGCTGCCAGAATTGGCAGAGTCCTATTTTATGTCGTACCTGAATAACAAAATGTTGATCGGGCTAATGGCAAAGCGAAGTACAAGGACGACGCACAGGCGACCTACAGGACAAGGATTGTTCCATACAATCCTTTTGCATTCCCTCCAGTCGCTTCCGGCGTCCTGCCTCCCACGACACTTGTGCCTCCATATACATCGTCCATGGAGGTCAGATGTAGGGAGATAAGAGTCCAGGGATGACGTACAGGGATGTACTAATGTCACGGAAGACATGGATGTCGAGAGTGACTGTGGGGAGTTACGAGTCCAGAACCGAGGAGCTATTTTCGAGCAAGCCCGGAGGGACCGAAATTAATAAAGCGCATGTTATTGCAAACCAACCGTATTTTCTGAACGCCGTTAAGCCTTCACTTTCCTTCGAGTTTCATTTAGCGCAATACCGTTGACTCGCGGCAACCAGGATGCGGCGGGGCGAATTTCTCCCACCACAATGCCTATTGAGTTGAGTATCGAAGGCGAGATATGAGCCTGAAGTTGATGTTTCTCTTCATCAGACAGGGCGCCCAGATGATCAAGGATTGCCAATAATGCGACTGAGCGCGCGCGGGCACTGCCATCCGCTATTTTCAATGCAATCCCCAGGCCTCGCCCAGGTAAGGCCGCGGTGACAACTCCCTCGGCACCGGTTTTAGCCAGTACAGCCCCTTTGGTGACTTCGTTCAATTCACTGACCACCGTGCCATGCCCGGCAATATAGAGCGGCTCATTGGTAATCGCTTCGTGCAGACGGTAAATTGCCTCGGCGCGATAATCTGACAAATCCACAGGATTCGCGAAGCGGGCCGTGGCGTGTCCGAGTTGCAGCAAAGGCATCGTGGGGGCCGGTAATCCGCAACCATCGATTCCAATAGGATATTGTTTAAGGTCAATATCAGCCAGGTCGGAAAGGGTATCCAGCGATAATTGTTGCAATGGATGCCCAACCTGATGGTAGTCATCCAATGACAGATCCAAATGCAGAGCGGTGGTTAAAAATCCGGCGTGTTTGCCTGAGCAATTGTGATGAATTCGACAGCCTTGTTGCCCGGAAGCCAGCAACTGATGGGCACTCTCGGTATGTTCGGGTAGCACAGGACCACAGGCTAAATGCTCCTCAGTTAACTCCAGGCGGTTTAGCCATGACGACACCAGATCCTGATGTATTTGCTCACCCTGATGAGAGGAACAGGCGAGGGACAATTCTGCATCGCTCAGGGCATATTGGTCACTGGCACCACTCTCAACCAGTTGAATAGCCAGCATCGGTTTTAGTGCAGAGCGCGGGAACACCAGGCTTTCGATGTCTC
>JAHEIJ010000188.1 GCA_024639445.1 Gammaproteobacteria bacterium | reverse complement strand
GCTTCTCCGCCATCACCTTGGTGATCGCTGCGGTCAGTGTGGTTTTGCCGTGGTCAACGTGGCCAATCGTGCCTACGTTTACATGCGGTTTCGTGCGTTCAAATTTTTCCTTGGACACCGTTCTACCCTCTAAAAACGTTTAATAAATCAGGATGCTTTCTTGATAACTTCTTCTGCGATATTCGCAGGAGCTTCGTTGTACTTTTCAAATTCCATGCTGTAGGTTGCACGACCCTGGGTCGCGGAACGCAGGTCGGTGGCATAACCAAACATTTCTGCCAGCGGCACTTCAGCACGAATGATCTTACCGGACGGGGCATCATCCATACCGCCAACAATGCCGCGACGACGATTCAGGTCACCCATTACGTCACCCATGTAATCTTCGGGTGTAACGACTTCCACTTTCATCATGGGTTCCAGCAAGACCGGCCTGGCTTTCTTGGCGCCTTCCTTAAAGCCCATGGAACCGGCAATCTTGAAGGCCATTTCAGACGAATCCACTTCATGGTAGGAACCGTCATACAGGGTGACCTTGACATCAACTACCGGGTAGCCGGCGATAACACCGTTTTCCATCTGTTCCGCGATGCCTTTGCCCACTGCCGGAATGTATTCCTTCGGAACCACACCACCGACAATTTCATTGACGAATTCGAAACCGGCACCCGGCTCCTGCGGTTCAATTCTCAGCCAGACATGACCGAACTGGCCACGACCGCCGGACTGACGCACAAACTTGCCTTCCTGCTCGACCGACGCACGAATGGTTTCGCGATAAGCCACCTGGGGAGCGCCCACGTTGGCTTCGACCTTGAATTCACGCTTCATGCGGTCAACGATGATTTCCAGGTGTAATTCACCCATACCGGAAATAATGGTCTGGCCGGATTCTTCATCCGTATGTACGCGGAAAGACGGATCTTCCTGTGCCAGCTTGGACAGCGCGATACCCATCTTTTCCTGGTCAACCTTGGTTTTCGGTTCAATCGCGACAGAAATCACCGGCTCGGGGAATTCCATGCGCTCCAGGGTAATCACATTATTCAGGTCACACAGGGTGTCACCGGTAGTGACATCTTTCAGGCCCACGGCCGCGGCAATATCACCGGCCAGGACTTCCTTGATTTCTTCACGGCTGTTGGCATGCATTTGCACAATACGGCCAACGCGCTCTTTCTTGCTCTTGACCGGGTTGTAGACACTGTTACCGGAATTAATAACACCGGAGTAAACACGGAAGAACGTCAGGGTACCGACGAAAGGATCCGTGGCAATCTTGAACGCCAGGGCCGCAAACGGCTCATCATCTTTGGGATGACGTTCCGCTTCCGTTTCCGCCGCATCGTCCAGAATACCCTTAATGGCGGGTACATCGGTCGGTGCCGGCATGTATTCGATCACCGCATCCAGCATCGCCTGCACGCCCTTGTTCTTGAAGGCCGAACCACACAGGCAGGGTGTAATTTCATTGGCGAGGGTGCGAATACGCAGCCCTTGCTTGATTTCATCTTCTGACAGATCACCCTCTTCCAGGTATTTTTCCATCAGTTCTTCAGTTGCTTCGGCCGCGGCTTCCACCATCTGCTCATGCAGTTCATTCGCCTTGGCCTGCAACTCAGCCGGAATTTCACGGGCGTCATATGTTGCACCCATATCCGCTTCATTCCAGTAAATCGCCTTCATACGAACCAGATCGATAACGCCTTCGAAGTTCTCTTCAGCGCCGATATTCAGTTGAATCGGAATGGGATTGGCATTCAAACGGGTCTTAAGCTGATCGACCACCCGCAGGAAGTCGGCACCGGCACGGTCCATCTTGTTCACAAAGGCCATACGCGGCACATGATACTTATTCGCCTGGCGCCAGACGGTTTCGGACTGGGGCTCAACCCCACCGACTGCACAGAATACTGCACAGGCGCCGTCCAGTACACGCAGGGAACGTTCTACCTCAATGGTAAAGTCCACGTGGCCGGGGGTATCAATGATATTGATACGATGCTGTGGGAACTGCTGGTCCATACCCTGCCAGAAACAGGTGGTGGCGGCAGAGGTAATGGTTATACCACGTTCCTGCTCCTGCTCCATCCAGTCCATGGTCGCGGCACCATCGTGCACTTCACCGATCTTGTGAGAGATACCGGTGTAGTACAGGACGCGTTCGGTCGTCGTAGTCTTGCCCGCATCAATGTGGGCCATGATGCCGATGTTGCGATAACGCTCAATGGGTGTTTGACGTGCCACTATTTTTTACCAGCCCGTTGCCGGGATGCTCCTATATATATTTGGTTACCAGCGGTAATGGGCGAAAGCCTTGTTGGCTTCGGCCATCCGGTGCGTGTCTTCACGTTTTTTCACAGCCGAACCGCGGTTTTCAGACGCTTCCAGAATTTCGCCTGCCAGACGAGCGCCCATACCCTTTTCACCGCGTTTGCGGGCGGCATCGACAAGCCAGCGCATGGCCAGGGCGTTACGGCGATCCGGACGCACTTCGACCGGCACCTGGTAGGTTGCACCACCCACGCGGCGGGATTTGACTTCCACCACCGGACGGACGTTATCCAGGGCCGTCTCCAGAGCTTCAACGGCATCGGATTTGGTCTTTTCCGCTACCGTATCCAGCGCACCGTAGACAATTTTCTCAGCCACGGACTTCTTGCCGCTAAGCATGACCATGTTGATAAACTTGGCAATCATTTCAGACCGAAATTTCGGATCCGGTAAAATTGCACGTTTTTCAGCTTGTCGCCTTCTCGCCATTTATTTTTCCTGACGTTTCAATAAGTTATAAAAGCCAGGCACAGGCCTGACAGTCGTTAAATTCTATGATTTGGGCCGTTTGGCACCATACTTCGAACGACCCTGTCGGCGGTCGCTGACCCCGGAGGTATCAAGGGAACCGCGCACGGTGTGGTAACGCACACCCGGCAAATCCTTGACACGACCACCACGAATCAGGACCACGGAGTGTTCCTGCAGGTTGTGGCCTTCACCACCAATATAACTGGTCACTTCAAACCCATTGGTCAGGCGCACACGGGCGACCTTACGCATGGCAGAGTTCGGTTTCTTCGGAGTCGTGGTATACACACGAGTGCACACGCCTCGCTTCTGAGGGCAGGCCTCCAGCGCGGGGACATTACTCTTTTCCAGTTTGCGCTTACGCGGCTTGCGCACCAATTGGTTGATTGTCGCCATAATTCTTTTTTACTCCAGAAAATAAACGACAGGACGGGGGGACCCGACCTGTCGTAAGGCGCGAGATTGTATGTATCCCGGGGGTTCCTGTCAACAGGATCCCGCCAATCTCGGTTAAAAAATCAGGATTTAGCCCTGATCGACTGATTCGGAGGCTGCTTCGTCCGAAGCCGCTTCGACAGCCGGTTCTTCCATCATTAAATTGGCCTCAGCCAGCATAATTTCGGCCTCTTCGGCCTGACGCTGGCGGCGGCGTTCGGTGTGGAAAGCCATGCCTGTGCCCGCCGGAATCAGGCGGCCCACGATGACGTTTTCCTTCAAGCCGCGCAGATCGTCGACCTTGCCAGTCACCGCCGCTTCGGTCAGAACACGGGTGGTTTCCTGGAATGAGGCCGCGGAAATAAAGGATTCGGTTGCCAATGACGCCTTGGTAATTCCCAGCAGCATGGGCACAAATAGTGCCGGTTGCTTGCCATCCGCCTCCAATTTCTCGTTTTCCTCCAACACGCGGGCTTTTTCCACTTGTTCGCCCCGCAGGAATCGGGTATCACCCGGGCTACTGATTTCGACCTTGCGCAGCATCTGACGCACGATGACCTCAATATGCTTGTCGTTGATCTTCACACCCTGCAGACGGTAGACATCCTGCACCTCATTACCGATATAGCGTGCCAGTTCCTCAACACCCAGTAATCGCAGAATGTCATGCGGATTCGGTTCGCCTTCGGCGATAACTTCACCTTTCTCCACATGTTCACCCTCGAACACGGTGACATGGCGCCATTTCGGAATCAGTTCCTCGTACACATCACCTTCGGCTGGCGTAATCACCAGGCGCTGTTTACCCTTGGTTTCCTTGCCGAAACTGACCGTCCCGGTTATTTCCGCCAGGATGGAAGATTCCTTCGGCTTGCGGGCTTCAAACAGGTCGGCTACACGCGGTAGACCACCGGTGATATCACGGGTTTTGGACGATTCCTGCGGAATACGCGCCAGCGCGTCACCAACACCCACATCGGCACCGTCCTTCAATTGAACGATGGCACCTGCCGGTAGATAGTAGTGAGCGGGAATATCCGTACCGGCGATATTCAGATCTTCTCCCTTGTCATCCACCAGTTTCACCATGGGACGCAGATCCTTGGCCTGGGTACCCCGTTGCTTCGGATCCGTCACAACCAGACTGGACAAACCGGTAATTTCATCCATTTCGGCCTGTACCGTGACACCTTCAACGATATCGACAAAACGAATCTTGCCCGCTTCCTCGGTGATCACCGGGTGAGTATGCGGATCCCAGTTCGCCACAATTTGCCCGGCTTCCACGGCATCACCATCCTTGGCGGAAATCTGGGCACCATAGGGCACTTTATAACGTTCGCGTTCACGCCCATGATCATCCAGTACGGTAACTTCCCCGGAACGGGATACCGCCACAATATGGCCACGGCTGTGCAGGACGGTTTTCATATTATGCAGGCGAACCGTCCCCTTGCTCTTGATTTCTATGTTGTTCACAGCGGCTGCCCGGCTGGCTGCCCCACCAATATGGAAGGTACGCATGGTCAGCTGGGTACCCGGCTCACCAATCGACTGCGCGGCAATCACGCCCACGGCCTCACCCTGGTTGACCTTGTGGCCACGCGCCAGGTCGCGACCATAACAGGTGGCACATACGCCATGCAGGTTTTCACAGGTGATCGGGGAACGGACCATCATGTGGTCAATACCGATGTGTTCTAACTGTTCAACCCAACGTTCATCCAGCAAGGTACCTGCTTCAATCAGCACCTCGTCGCTATCACCCTTGCAAACATCCTGGGCGACAATCCGACCCAGGACGCGCTCACTCAAAGGCTCGACCACGTCACCGCCTTCAATCAGGCTGGTCACCATCAGACCATAGTCAGTACC
>JAHEIJ010000013.1 GCA_024639445.1 Gammaproteobacteria bacterium | reverse complement strand
AAGGAAAAAGTCCGTCGTAATTTTGGTATGCCGCGTCCTGAAGGCTATCGCAAGGCCAAGCGTCTGATGGAAATGGCGCAACGGTTCAAGTTGCCGATCCTGACCTTTATCGATACGCCCGGCGCTTATCCCGGCGTCGGAGCCGAGGAGCGGGGCCAGAGTGAAGCCATTGCCCGCAACTTGTTTGTCATGTCGGAACTCAAGACACCTATCATCTGCACAGTGATTGGCGAGGGCGGCTCCGGTGGCGCCCTGGCGATTGGTGTTGGCGACCGCCTGTTGATGCTGGAATACAGTACCTACTCGGTGATTTCACCGGAAGGCTGTGCCTCCATTCTCTGGAAGAGCGCCGAGAAGGCCCCGGAAGCCGCGGAAGCCATGGGACTGACTGCGCCGCGCTTGCAGGAGCTGGAACTTGTTGACCAGATCATCAATGAACCCCTTGGCGGAGCACATCGTGATATGGAAAGTATGGCGGAAAGTCTGAAACAGGCCCTCAAGGATAACCTGGACGTGCTCGATGCCATTCCGCTCGATAAGCTGTTGGATCAGCGTTATCAACGCCTGATGCAGTACGGTAATTTCAGCGAGTAATCCAGCTCGCCCAGTCACATGTCATTTACACCGGCGCAGCTGTTAGACCAGTTAGCGCAGCTACCGCTTGCGCAACGCTACTGGGTGGCCTACAGCGGGGGTTGTGATTCGACTGTCCTGTTGCATGCCCTGGCTACGTTGCGTGACCAGCTCCCGCTTGAACTGCATGCCCTGCATGTAAATCACAATCTGCATGATGCAGCGCCCACCTGGGCGGCCCATTGCCGTGTGGTGTGTGAGGCGTTGGCGATTCCCCTGCAGGAAGTCAACGTCGATGCCCGGGGCGCCAGAGGCGAGAGCCCCGAGGCTGCCGCGCGTGCAGCCCGCTACCGAATTTTCAACGAGGTACTGAATACCGGAGACGGCCTGTTGCTGGCCCATCACCGGGATGATCAGGCCGAGACCTTGTTGCTGCAGTTGTTACGTGGCAGCGGCCCTCGCGGCCTGGCGGCCATGCCGGTGTATCGCTCGCAGGGTGCCGGCTGGCTGGGACGGCCATTGCTGAATTTCTCGCGTCAGGACCTGTGTCGCTATGCCGAAGTTGAAAAGCTTGAGTGGATCGATGATCCCAGTAATTTCGATACGGAGTTTGACCGCAACTTTCTGCGCCAGCGGGTGTTGCCACTTTTGCAGGACCGTTGGCCCGCGGCGACCACTACCCTGGCACGTGCCGCCGGTCACCAGGCCGAGACAGCCGAGTTATTGCACCAATTGGCCGAGGAGGATTGGCGTCTGACGGCGGGACCGCGAGCGGACACGCTGCGGATTGAAAGCCTGCTGCGACTGTCAGCTGAGCGACAACGCAACGTTCTGCGGTACTGGATCGATGCCGTGAACACCTTGCCGCTGCCGGATCGCCAGCGTTTGCTGCGAATCCTGACAGAAGTCATTACGGCTGCCGGAGATGCCGAACCCTGTATTCGCTGGCCGGGGGGACAGGTGCGCCGCTTTGCCGGCTTATTGTATTTATTGGCCACCGAGCCTGCTTCGAACTCCACGCCGCTCAGTTGGGATTTGAGCGGCAGGCTTGAACTGGGAGATGGCCGGGTTTTGCAGGCAACACCCGTTACTGGTGAAGGCCTCAAGGCAAACTTGCCGCAAATGGCCACCATTACGGTGCGTTTTCGCCAAGGGGGTGAGGTTTGTCGGCCGGCGGGACGGGGTCATCGGCATTCGTTGAAAAACCTGCTGCAGGAATGGGGTGTACCGCCCTGGGAACGTTGCCGGGTACCACTGCTGTATGTCAATGAGGATATCGCCGCCGTGGTGGGTTATTGCACCTGTGAACCCCATCAGGCCGGGAGCAATGAAGCCGGGATTACCATTGCCTACACAGACTGATAAGCCTTTGTAAAGATTGAAACAGGCAGCAAAAACCACGACAATACATTCCCAACAAGGGCAAGCAGCGAACGCTGTGTCGCCAAACACCGTCCTTACAAGCAGCTAGCTCATTCATGACGAAATATGTATTCATCACCGGTGGTGTTGTGTCCTCATTAGGGAAGGGCATTGCTTCCGCCTCGCTGGCCACAATTCTCGAAGCCCGCGGCCTCAAGGTCACTTTGCTGAAGCTGGACCCCTATATCAATGTAGATCCGGGGACCATGAGCCCGTTCCAGCACGGCGAAGTGTTTGTAACGGAAGACGGTGCTGAAACTGATCTGGATCTGGGTCATTACGAACGCTTCGTGCGCACCACCATGACCCAGAAGAACAATTTCACCACCGGGCGCATTTATGAAAATGTCATTAGCAAGGAGCGCCGTGGTGATTACCTGGGGGGAACGGTCCAGGTTATTCCACATATTACCGATGAAATCATGCGCTCGATTCGTGCGGGAGCGGGTGATGCGGACGTGGCCATGGTGGAAATCGGCGGTACAGTGGGTGACATCGAGTCCTTGCCATTCCTGGAAGCCATTCGCCAAATGGGTGTGGAAGAAGGACACAACAATGCCCTGTTCATACATCTGACCTTGCTGCCTTATATCTCCGCGGCGGGAGAAATCAAGACCAAGCCGACCCAGCATTCGGTGAAGGAATTGCGCTCGATTGGTATTCAGCCTGACATTCTATTATGTCGTGCCGAGCAGCCGGTTCCGCCCGAGGAACGTCGCAAGATTGCCTTGTTTACCAATGTAGAAGAACGTGCGGTTATCTCCGCCCAGGATGCGGACAGCATTTACAAGATCCCGCTGCTGTTGTCGGCAGAAGGCCTGGATGATATTACGGTCGAGAAACTGCAGTTACAGTGCAAGCAACCGGATTTGTCAGAATGGCAGCAGGTCGTTGAGTCGTTGGAGCATCCCACCGGCGAAACCACCATTGCCATGGTGGGCAAGTACATGGATTTGACCGAAGCTTACAAGTCTTTGTCTGAGGCGCTGATCCACGCGGGCATTCATACCCGTACCCGAGTCAACATCCAGTATGTCGATTCGGAAGAGATTGAACTCGATGGTACCGCTTGCCTGGAAAATGTCGATGCCATTCTCGTCCCCGGTGGCTTTGGTGAACGCGGTGTCGAAGGCAAGGTCACGGCGGTGCAGTATGCCCGCGAAAACAAGGTACCTTATCTTGGTATCTGCCTGGGTATGCAGGTTGCTGTAATTGAATATGCCCGCAATGTTGCTGGCCTGGAAGGTGCGCACAGCACCGAGTTTGAAAAAGCTGCCAAACATCCGGTAATCGGTCTGATTACCGAGTGGACCACTACCGATGGACGGATTGAAACACGCGATGAAGATTCGGATCTCGGCGGCACCATGCGCCTGGGTGGACAGCCGTGCAAACTCAAGCCCGGTTCGCGAGTGCATGCCACCTATGAAAAAGACGTGATTATCGAACGTCACCGTCATCGTTATGAATTCAACAACAACTATCGTGAGACTCTCGAGCGTGCCGGGCTGCAACTTGTGGGTACCTCGATGGACGACAGTCTGGTTGAAGTGGTTGAATTGAAGGACCATCCCTGGTTCATCGCCTGCCAGTTCCACCCGGAATTCACCTCCACGCCGCGTGATGGGCACCCCTTGTTCACTGGTTTTGTCAGTGCAGCACGTGCGTTTGCCGAACAGGGCGTACAACAGGCCGCTAACGAATGAAACTATGTGGTTTTGAGGTTGGCATCGAGCAGCCATTGTTCCTGATTGCCGGTCCCTGCGTGATCGAGAGCGAGCAGCTCGCACTTGATACCGCCGGGGCTCTGAAAGAGATGACCGCTGCCCTGGGCATACCATTCATATATAAATCATCCTTTGATAAAGCCAACCGTACTTCCAGTCAAAGCTATCGTGGCCCCGGAATCGAAGAAGGCCTGCGTATACTGCAAAAGGTCAAGGATCAAATCGGTGTGCCGGTTTTGACTGATGTGCATGAAGATACCCCTTTGGCGGAAGTCGCGGTGGTGGCGGATGTATTGCAAACACCGGCATTTCTGGTGCGCCAGACCAATTTTATTCAAAACGTGGCGCGCCAGGGTAAACCGGTGAACATCAAGAAAGGCCAGTTCCAGGCTCCCTGGGATATGCTGAATGTTGTCGCCAAGGCACGGGAAGTCGGGAACGATCAAATTATGGTGTGTGAACGGGGCGCCTCTTTTGGATACAACACCCTGGTATCCGATATGCGCGGTCTTGCCATTATGCGTGAAACCGGTTGCCCGGTGGTGTTCGACGCCACCCATTCGGTCCAACAACCGGGCGGGCAGGGTAGTACTTCAGGCGGGCAACGTGAGTTTGTGCCGGTACTTGCTCGTGCAGCCGTGGCTGCGGGCGTGGCCGGGGTCTTTATGGAAACCCATCCCAATCCGGCCGAAGCTTTGTCCGATGGACCGAATGCCTGGCCATTACCGAAAATGCAACAACTGTTAACCGTATTGAAAGAAATCGATGCTACGGTTAAACAGCAGCCATTTGCAGAAGATTCATTGTAGTTTTTCGTGAGGCAGTAACCATTCTGCTTTGTAGCAGAAATTTAATTCTTAAACCTTTGCATTTATGGAGTGAAAAAGATTCATGTCCAAAAGTAGTAGTATGATCAAAGCCATTAAGGGTCGTGAAATTATCGACTCGCGTGGTAATCCAACCGTGGAAGCCGACGTCATTCTGGAGTCCGGTGTCATGGGCCGTGCTGCAGTACCGTCAGGTGCCTCCACCGGCGCGCGGGAAGCGATTGAATTACGCGATGGCGATGCCAAACGTTTTGGTGGCAAAGGGGTCACCCAGGCTGTCAAGCATGTGAATAATGAAATCCGTGAAGCCTTGCTGGGCAAAAACGCAGCCGATCAGGCGGATATTGACAATACCATGCTGGCCCTGGATGGTACCGATAACAAAAGCAAGCTGGGCGCCAATGCGCTGCTGGCGGTATCCATGGCCTGCGCTCGTGCGGCCGCGGCTAACGAAGGCAAGCCCCTGTATGAATATCTTAATACCGGGGATGATTATCTTATGCCGGTACCGATGATGAACATCATCAATGGTGGTGCGCATGCCGATAACAGTGTGGACTTGCAGGAGTTCATGGTGATGCCAGTGGGAGCGCCCAGTGTGGCAGAAGCAATTCGTTATGGCGCGGAAGTTTTTCATGCCTTGAAAAAAGTCCTGCATGATAAAGGCATGAATACCGCAGTAGGTGATGAAGGCGGTTTTGCACCGGACCTGCCTTCCAATGAAGCTGCGATTGAAGTCATTCTTGAAGCGATCGACAAGGCGGGTTACAAGGCTGGTGAAGACATCATGATCGCGATTGATGCGGCCAGTAGTGAATTCTACAAAGACGGTAAATATGTCCTGGCTTCTGAAAACAAGAGCCTGACAGCATCCGAATTCATTGATGTGCTGGAAGACTGGGTCAACAAGTATCCCATCATCAGTATCGAAGACGGTCTGGCCGAAGACGATTGGGACGGTTGGAAGGAAATCACCGAACGCCTGGGTAAAAAAGTGCAACTGGTCGGCGACGATTTGTTTGTGACCAACACAAAGATTTTCCAGGAAGGCATTGATAAGCACATCACCAATTCAATCCTGATCAAGGTCAATCAGATTGGGACACTGACCGAAACCCTGGCGGCCATCGATATGGCGAAAAAGGCAGGCTATACCGCGGTGATCTCCCATCGGTCCGGGGAGACGGAAGATACCACTATTGCCGATCTGGCGGTGGCCACCAGTGCCGGGCAAATCAAAACCGGTTCCATGTCTCGTTCGGATCGGGTCGCCAAGTACAACCAGTTGATTCGCATTAGCGAGGAGCTGGGTGACAAGGCTACATTCCCGGGACGCAAGGCGTTCTATAATCTTAATTAAGGGTTATGCGTATACTAGTTGCCATTTTGCTTATCCTCCTACTTGTCCTGCAATATGATTTGTGGGTCGGGGATGGCAGCCTGGCGACTGTCTGGCATTTACAACAAGAAGTTGATACGCAGCAGCTTGAAAACGCCCACTTGAAGGAACGTAACGAGACCCTGGCGGCGGAAGTCAAGGATCTGAAAACCGGTCTTGACGCCATTGAAGAACGATCGCGTAACGATCTCGGCATGGTTAAAGAGGGCGAAACCTATATCCAGGTGGTGGAAGAGCCGGTGGATGATAGCAAATAGTTTATCCCTGACGGATCACTCGTTACCGCTTCGTTACTAACATTATCCTTATGTCAGACCCCACACCGTCAAAAGTTAAATATTGGGCCGTGGTACCGGCCGCCGGTGTCGGTAAGCGCATGCGCGCCGATCGACCCAAGCAGTATCTGGAGATCGATGGGCGACCGTTGCTTGAGCACACCATATCGCGTCTTGTTGCAAATCCTCATATCGAAGGTATCGTTGTCGCTATATCGGCAGAAGATGAATATTGGCCCGGCCTGGAATTATGTCTGGACAAACCCATGTGGGTAGTGGATGGCGGGGTAGAGCGGTGTCACTCGGTATTGAATGCGCTACAGGAACTGGCTACTCACGCCCATGATGATGACTGGGTGCTGGTTCACGACGCGGCACGTCCTTGTGTACGGCCGGATGATATTTCCAATATGATTGCGCAACTAACTGATGACACCGTCGGGGGACTGTTGGCCGTACCGGTACGGGATACCATGAAGCGTGCCGGGTCGAACCGGCGTGTTATTACCACCGAGGCGCGGGAAGACCTATGGCATGCGCTCACCCCGCAGATGTTTCGTTATGACAAGTTACGCCATGCGCTGGAGCAGGCGATTGAGGATCAAGCGCTGGTCACGGATGAATCCTCGGCAATGGAGCTGGCGGGACATGAACCCGTATTGGTGGAAGGCCATGCCGATAATATCAAGGTCACACGGCCTGAGGATTTGGCCCTGGCAACATTTTATCTTCAGCAACAGAGCAGTTAAGCATGCGTATTGGACAAGGCTTTGACGCCCATCGATTTAGCGACAGCGGCCGACTGGTGTTGGGTGGGGTGGAAATTCCTTTTGATAAAGGCATGCAGGCCCACTCCGATGGTGATGTGGCCATCCATGCTTTATGCGATGCTATCCTGGGCGCATTGGCATTGGGCGATATTGGGCAACATTTTCCAGACAGCAGTGATGAATATAAAGGTATCGACAGCCGCATCCTGTTACAACGCGTAGTCGAATTAATGCAGCAACAGCACTATCGCATCAATAACCTTGATATCACCATCGTGGCGCAAGTGCCTAAACTGGCTCCACACCTGCCCGCAATGCGGGAGATCCTGGCGCAGGATCTTGATACCGAAGTTAACAGCGTCAGTCTCAAGGCAACCACCACCGAGCAAATGGGCTTCACCGGTCGCGGTGAAGGTATTGCCGCCATGGCGGTGGTGTTGCTGATACCGCAAGCCTAACCTTTCCTGTCCCGTGCTTGAATCGTTGTCCTATGCTTTTGGTGTTCCATCGATCAGTGGTGTGATACGTGCCCGGCCGGAAGACTTTTTTGTGGATGAAATACCGGGGTTTGAACCTGAAGGAGAAGGTGAACATGTGTTGCTGCAGATTGAAAAGCGCAACACCAATACCCAGTGGCTGGCCGATCAACTGGCCCGCTATGCCGGCATTCCCAAACGGGATGTGAGCTATGCGGGATTAAAGGATCGCAACGCCGTTACACGCCAATGGTTCAGTCTGGGTCTGGCCGGTGCGGCCGAGCCGGACTGGGAAGATATGAATATTGAGAATGTGCGCGTACTCCAGCATGTGCGGCATCGGCGTAAATTACGGCGGGGGACTTTACAGGGCAATCGGTTTCAGTTGGTGGTTCGCGAACTGCACGGTGATCTGGCTGCCTTGGAGGCCCGCTTGCAACAGGTTGACCAACAGGGCGTGCCGAATTATTTCGGTGAACAACGTTTCGGCCATGATGGTGCCAACCTGCAACAGGCCCTCGCCATGTTTCAGGGTAAGCGAATCAAGGATCGGCATAAACGCAGTCTTTACCTGTCAGCCGCCCGATCCTGTTTATTCAATGAACTGTTATCGGTCCGGGTCGCTGCCGGAAACTGGAACCGGGCGATCGAGGGGGATGTCATGTTGCTGGCGGGAACCAACAGTTACTTTATCCCCGACGCCATTGACGCCGAGATCCAGCAACGCCTGGACAGCTTTGACATTCATCCCAGTGGTTGCCTATGGGGTAAGAGTGAGTCACCGGCGCGTGATCAAGCCGCATTACTGGAAGATAATCTGTCGCAGACGCATCCCGAGTACTGTCGCGGTCTGGAACAGGCCGGCTTGAAGCAGGAACGACGATCCTTGCGGCTGCAGGCAGCGGAGCTGGAATGGGAACTGGACGCATCGCAGCAACAACTCGAGTTGCTTTTTATTCTTCCGGCCGGAAGCTATGCGACGACGGTGTTGCGGGAGCTGGTTCAAACCCGTGACTGATTTATATGGTGTTGTTTCAGTGACGTTTTAATAACACGTAGACTGCACCGGTGCCGCCATCCACCTGTCGTGCCGAGCAAAAGGCCAGCACATCATCACGTTGGCGTAACCAGTGATTCACGTATTGCTTCAATACCGGGCGTTTCTGGTGCGAACCATGGCCCTTACCATGGATGATGCGCACGCAACGCAGTCCCTGATCGCGACAGAAATGCAGAAATTGCACAATCGCCTGGCGTGCTTCGATTTTGGTCTGGCCGTGCAGGTCAAGTTCAGCCTCGATACTGAACTCGCCACGGCGCAGCTTGCGAATCGTTTTATGTTGTAAGCCGAGGCGCGTGAAAAGGAGTTCCTCCCCGGTTTCCAGCTCTGCCATATCGGCCGGTTCCGACAACATGTCCACCAACACCTGTTGTTCATCCTGCTCCCGTTGCAGAGGACGGGGCGGGGGCCGTTTTTTCTGGGGCGTGATGCGGCTTTCCAGAGTCAGGCGTCGCGTTCCGCTTACCGCGTCGCGAAACAATGCACGTTCTTCATCAGTAACTTTCTTCTTTGCCATATCCCGGGGGCTTTGATTGATTGAGATAGGTCATGGTGCAGTATTTTCCCCAACGGAGTAAAGGAAATTACCGCATCAACAGTGGTATGAGGGTGATCGCATTTCGAGTATAGTAAGATTCGAATCAGCTAAGTAACCCGGTTGATGTGAGTCTTTTATAAAAGTATGCGGATTCTTCTCAGTAACGACGACGGCTTTGAGGCCCCTGGTATTCGGGCGCTGGCCGACGCACTCCAATCTTTGGCGGAAATCGATGTCGTGGCCCCGGATCGGGACCGCAGCGGTGCCAGTAATTCCCTGACCCTGGAATCCCCCATTCGCGCCAGGCAGCTCGACAATGGTGTCATTCGTGTGGATGGCACGCCGACCGACTGTGTCCATCTGGCGATCACCGGCCTGTTGGCGCAAGAGCCTGACATGGTGATATCCGGCATTAACGCCGGGGCCAACATGGGGGATGACGTACTTTATTCAGGCACCGTGGCGGCGGCGATGGAAGGCCGTTTCCTCGGTCTGCCGGCGATTGCGGTTTCGTTGGCGGGACACGAGTCTCAGCATTATGCCAGTGCGGTGGATGTGGTGCTGCGTCTGGTTAAGCACCTGCAGCGCCATCCGTTACCGCAAGATACCATTCTCAATGTAAACGTGCCGGATTTGCCGCTGGATCAGCTTGTTGGGATCAAGTCCACACGGCTGGGCCACCGCCACAAGGCCGAGCCGGTGATCTGCGACAAGGACCCTCGAGGCCGTGATATCTACTGGGTCGGATCGGCCGGGGCCGAGCAGGATGCCGGACCGGGCACCGATTTTTACGCGGTGCGCCATGGTTATGTGTCCATCACGCCCTTACAGGTGGACCTGACGCGGCACGACTCCGTGAATCACCTGGGTGACTGGCTGGAGGGGATGGCATGAGTGTTGAGTTACGTGGTATCGGTATGACATCCCAGCGTACCCGGGATCGCCTGGTGGTGCGTTTGCGGGAAGCGGGCATTCAGGACGAGCGGGTCCTGGAGGTCATGCGCGATACGCCGCGGCACATCTTTGTGGATGAAGCCCTCGCCAGCCGTGCCTATGAGGACACTTCATTGCCGATTGGCTTCAGTCAGACTATTTCACAGCCCTATATCGTGGCACACATGACCGAGGTTCTACTGAAGGATTTTACCCCGAGCCGGGTGCTGGAAGTGGGCACTGGCTCAGGCTACCAGACCGCCGTGCTGGCGCAACTCGTTCCCGAGGTTTACACCGTGGAGCGCATCGCCGGATTACAGGAGCAGGCCCGACAACGGCTCGCGCGCCAACTCAGGCTCTCCAATATTCGCTACAAACACAGTGATGGCAATTGGGGCTGGAAACAATATGCCCCCTATGACGGTATTCTGGTCACCGCTGCGCCGGAAGAGGTGCCGGAGGAACTTTTTAATCAACTGGCGGAGGGGGGACGCCTGGTGATCCCCAGTGGTCCCAACGGGCAACAGCAGTTACGGGTCTATACCCGTGATGGGGAGTCGATGAAGGAGAGTGTTCTGGGAACTGTGAGTTTTGTACCCTTGTTGACGGGGGAAAGCTGATGCGCCTGTTTTCGCGCTTGCTGGATATGGTGATGGGCTGGGCTGATCACCGCCACGCGTCCTACTACCTGGCGGGCCTGAGTTTTGCCGAGTCGTCATTTTTCCCCGTACCACCGGATGTGATGCTGGCTCCCATGACGCTGGCCAAGCCCGAAAAAGCCTGGCAGTTTGCTTTGGTCACCACGGTTGCCTCTGTTTTGGGCGGCATTGCCGGTTACCTGATCGGCATGTTCGCGTTTGAACTGGTTGAGCCGCTTTTGCACCGTGCCGGTTACTGGGACCGTTATCTCGATGCTCGTGAGTGGTTCGCCGTGTGGGGGGTATGGGTGGTGTTCCTCGCTGGTTTTTCACCCATACCTTATAAGATCTTCACCATTACGGCAGGAGTCGTCGGGATGGTGTTTTTACCATTTGTGGTGGCCTCTTTTATCGGGCGGGGCGCGCGCTTTTTCCTGGTGGCCTGGCTGATGCGCATTGGTGGTTCGAAAATGGAAGTTATTCTGAAAAAATACATCGACCGCATTGGCTGGTTGATCGTGATTGTGGTGGTGGTGGGATATTTTCTCCTGGGTGACTAATGCGGGGTAGCGGAATCGTCACAATCGGACTGGTGATTCTGCTTGCAGGAGCAGGAGGTTGTGCCCGTTTTGTCGATTACGGTGAGGGCTACTCCAGGGGAGAAGCCGACTACAACGAACCTCGACCCCCGAAAAACACCACCATTACCTATCATACTGTACGCAAGGGTGAGACCCTCTACTCCATTGCCTGGCAATACGGCCATGACTACCGCACGGTTGCCAAGTGGAATGATGTTCCACGGTCCTACACCATTTACCCGGGTCAAAAACTGCGTGTGCGCCCACCTGGTAGTCCGGGTGCTGCTGACTCGAGTTCAACGCCAACAAAATCCGCTTCCCGTAAATCCAGGACTTCTCGCAAGGGTAAAACCTACGCCAATTCCCCCAAATGGCGCTGGCCTACACAGGGTGAGGTGGTCAGCCGCTTCGTTGCGGGTGATCCCACGCGGCAGGGAATTGATATCAGTGGTAAACGCGGCCAGCCCGTTATCGCCGCGGCCAGTGGAAAGGTCGTTTATAGTGGCAATGGACTGCGTGGATACGGTAATCTAGTCATTATCCAACACAATGAGACCTATTTTAGCGCCTATGCGCACACCCAAAAGGTCCGGGTAAAAGAAAAAGATAAAGTTAAGTCTGGCCAGCGAATTGCCGATATGGGTAACAGTGGCACAGACCGTGTGATGCTCCATTTCGAGATTCGACGTAATGGCAAGCCGTCGAATCCACTAAAATATTTGCCAAAAAAGGGGTCATAAGGGGTGGTTGATGAGCATGGATCAACGTGAGACGGACAGCAAGAGCGAAAGCCTGATGGAATCCGTTGAGGTGGAGGTTATACCTCAGACCGGTGAGGATGCGGATGAGGAAGAGATCCTGATCGAGGATAAGGATGATTCCGTTGAGGAAGACGTCGTTGAAGAAGATGACGTTGTTGAAGAGCAGGAGGTTCGGTATGAAGCCGGCGCTATCCCTGATGGGCAACTGGATGCCACCCGCCTGTACCTGAGCGAAATCGGATTTTCCCCCTTACTCACCGCGGATGAAGAAAAATACTATTCCCGTTTGGCGCTGAAAGGCGACGACGCCGCCCGTAAGAAAATGATCGAATGCAATCTTCGACTGGTTGTGAAGATTGCCCGACGCTATCTCAATCGCGGCCTGGCGCTGCTGGATCTCATCGAGGAAGGTAATCTGGGATTAATCCGCGCGGTGGAAAAATTCGATCCGGAACGGGGCTTTCGCTTTTCCACCTACGCGACCTGGTGGATTCGCCAGACCATTGAACGGGCGATTATGAACCAGACCCGCACCATTCGGTTGCCCATCCATGTAGTCAAGGAAATCAATATTTATCTGCGGGCCACGCGGCATCTCTCGCAAACCCTGGACCATGAGCCCAGCACGGAAGAAATCGCCGAAATGCTGGACAAGCCCATTAGCGAAGTCAAACGCATGCTGGGCCTGAACGAACGTATTGCCTCGGTAGATACCCCCATGGGGCGCGATGCGGACAACTCCCTGCTGGATGCCATTCCGGATGAGACTAATTCCGATCCTGTGACCTTGTTGCAGGATAATGACGTCAAAGCCAATCTGGATAAATGGCTGGACCAACTCAGCGACAAACAGCGTGAAGTGGTGGAACGGCGTTTCGGACTGCATGGCTATGATGTGTCCACCCTGGAAGAGGTGGGGAATACCATCGGTGTGACCCGCGAGCGGGTCAGGCAGATTCAGCTCGAGGCGCTGAAGAAATTGCGCGATATTCTGGAGAAAGAAGGTTTCTCGGTCGAGGCCCTGTTCAAGTAAGCCGAACACGTTATGTGAAAAATAAAAGCCAGGGCATGACCTGGCTTTTTAATTTCACGGTTTTGACGATGCGTTATTCAATCATCATCAGGGCTGCCGCCACATGCCGGCCTTCTGCGACCAATATATTAAAGGTACGGCAGGCGGCGGCAGTGTCCATCACTTCAACCCCGATCCGGGCCTGATGCAAGGGCAGCATAATATCCATCGCCGGAAATTGTTGTCGAGTACCAGTGCCAAGTAATATCAACTCAGGCTCCAGGTTTAGGACTGTATCCAGGTGCGCTGCCGTGAGTTCATCCAGTTGGTTTGGCTCCCAGTCGATAATAAGCTGCTGAGAGGTAAGGATCAGGCTTTGTGTGACCTGACACAGGCCGGTTTCCGGATCGACCGCCAAATCCGTATCCAGGTTACCCGGTACGGCAAGGGTGATTGCTCCTGTGGTATAGGCGTGGATGCGTAACTCCGCCTGGGTTTCGAGGTCGAATTTCACAGTGCTATTTCCTGTTTGCATTCATGCGCTTAACTGCGCTGTATCATTGACAGTGCAGCAGTCGAGCCGTTAATGTTACCAGCTTTGCAGCGCTTTCGGGGACTAGGGCCGTCGCTGCTGAATCCTGGATAAAAAAATTGATTTCAAACTGGAATTTCCCTTGAACGAAGACTTTCCCAGAATCAAACGTCTGCCGCCGTATGTCTTTAACATCGTAAATCAGTTGAAGTCGGCGGCCCGTGCCCGCGGAGAAGACATTATTGATTTCGGCATGGGGAATCCCGATCAGCCGACTCCACAGCATATTGTCGATAAACTGGTGGAGGCCTCACAGCGGCCTGACACCCATCGCTATTCCTTATCCCGGGGTATTCCAAGACTGCGACGCGCCATTTGCAACTGGTACAAGCATCGTTTTGATGTGGATCTGGATCCGGAATCAGAAGCCATTGTGACCATTGGTTCCAAAGAAGGGTTGGCGCACCTGGCCCTGGCCACGATGGGGCCGGGTGATGCCGTGCTGGTGCCGAACCCGGCCTATCCGATCCATCCCTATGGTTTTATTATCGCCGGGGCCGATATTCGACATGTTCCGTTGGTGCCCGGAATCGATTTCTTTGAGGAACTGGAAAAGGCCATCAAGGATTCCTGGCCGCGACCCAAGATGCTGGTGCTGAATTTCCCCGGTAATCCCACCACCCAGTGTGTTGACCTTGAGTTCTTTGAGAAAGTGGTGGCGATTGCGAAGGAGCACAAGATCTGGGTGGTGCATGATCTGGCCTACGCCGATATCGTGTTTGATGGTTACAAGGCGCCCTCAATTTTGCAGGTACCCGGGGCAAAAGAAGTGGCAGTCGAGTTTTATTCCCTCTCGAAGAGTTACAATATGCCGGGCTGGCGCGTTGGTTTCATGTGCGGTAACGAAACCCTGGTGGCGGCGCTGGCGCGGATGAAGTCCTATCTCGATTACGGTATGTTCACGCCCATTCAGGTGGCGGCAATCACTGCGCTGGAAGGACCGCAGGATTGCGTGGCTGAAATCTGCGAGCGCTATCGTTTACGCCGCGATGTGTTGTGTGATGGCCTTAACTCGATTGGATGGGAACTGCAAAAACCGCATGGCACCATGTTCGTCTGGGCGCCGATTCCGGAACAGTACCGCGAGATGGGCTCGCTGGAGTTTTCCAAGCTGTTACTGAAAGAAGCCAAGGTGGCCGTGTCTCCAGGTATTGGCTTTGGTGAATACGGCGATGACCATGTGCGCTTCGGCCTGATTGAAAATGAGCACCGTACCCGCCAGGCCATTCGCGGCATCCGGGATATGTTTCGTAAAACATCGTAAAGATTAATCAAAGAGGATTGTTGTAGTGGATGCTGTAAAAGTAGGTTTGCTGGGTCTGGGTACGGTAGGCGGTGGCGCCGTTACGGTGTTGAAACGTAACGCCGAAGAAATTACCCGGCGTGCAGGTCGTGGTATCCAGGTGACGCATGCGGCTGCGCGCGATCTCGACAAGCCGCGCAACTGCGACACCACTGGCATTACCCTCACAACCGATCCCAATGAAGTGGTCAATGATCCGGATGTGCAGATCGTGGTGGAGTTGATTGGCGGGGATACCCTGGCCTGCGACATGGTGAAAAAAGCCATCGCCAACGGTAAGCATGTGGTCACCGCCAACAAGGCCTTGATCGCCAAGTATGGCAATGAGATTTTTGCCGCCGCCCAGGAAAGGGGTGTCATGGTGGCTTTCGAAGCCGCAGTTGCCGGTGGTATACCAATTATTAAGGCCATTCGCGAAGGCCTGGCCGGTAACCAGATCCAATGGTTGGCGGGGATTATCAACGGCACCGGTAATTTTATCCTTACCGAGATGCGCGACAAGGGCCGGGATTTTGCCGACGTTTTAACTGAGGCCCAGGAACTGGGTTATGCCGAAGCCGATCCCACCTTTGACGTGGAAGGCATTGACGCGGCGCACAAGCTGACCATCCTGGCGTCCATTGCCTTTGGGATTCCGTTGCAGTTTGAAGCGACCTATACCGAAGGCATCAGCAACATTACCCGTGAAGATGTCGCTTATGCCGAAGAACTGGGCTATCGCATCAAGCATCTCGGACTCGCCCGGCAAAGTGACAAGGGGATTGAACTGCGTGTGCATCCCACCCTGATTCCGGAACGTCGCCTGATTGCCAATGTGGACGGGGTGATGAATGCAGTGCTGGTGATGGGTGATGCGGTTGGCCCGACTTTGTATTATGGTGCCGGCGCGGGGGCGGAACCCACCGCTTCTGCGGTGGTGGCGGATATCATCGACGTAGTGCGGGTGTTAACCAGTGATCCGGAAAACCGCGTACCGCATCTGGCGTTTCAGCCACAAAGCCTGTCGAATGTACCGGTATTGGATATGGCCGAAGTGGAAACGGCTTACTACCTGCGCATGCTGGCGGAAGACAAGCCGGGAGTACTGGCGGATGTCACCCGTATCTTGGGGGATCGCGGTATCAGCATCGAAGCCATTATTCAGAAGGAACCGCAGCCCGGTAGCGACAAGGCCAACATTATTATGCTGACTCATCGGATACTGGAGCAGAATATGAACCAGGCGATAGTAGATATCGAAACCTTGTCCGCCATCTCCGGCAAGGTAACCCGCATTCGCGTGGAAACCCTCAACGCCGATTGAGAGTAATCATCGTTTTATTTTCAAAGCTACGTGACTTGAATCAATCGCGTGGTTTTATGTTTGAATTTTGTTAAGGAGTTTACCCACATGCCGTTTCGTGACCGTTATACCGGCCTGATAAACAAGTACCGTGATCGTTTGCCGGTGCATGATGACACGCGGATCATCAGTCTGGGAGAAGGCAACACCCCGCTGATCCGTTTACAAAACATTCCCCGTGACCTCAGTAAGGAAGTTGATATTTACGTCAAGTATGAAGGCCTGAACCCGACCGGATCATTCAAGGACCGCGGCATGACTATGGCCGTCACCAAGGCGGTGGAAGAAGGCAGCAAGGCCATCATATGTGCCTCAA
>JAHEIJ010000187.1 GCA_024639445.1 Gammaproteobacteria bacterium | reverse complement strand
GTCAGCATGTTCCACTTCTGTTTTGCCGTCATGCCAGTCGTCCTTCATTTAGATGACATACCAAACTTAATGCAGGGTGGAATGGGCCAGATATATCACCAGCACGCCTGCGACGATCAATGTCAGTTGCTGCAAGGTGGCGGAAATATGGAGACGTTTGTGTAGCCCGGGGATAAGATCCGCGACCGCGATATAAATAAAACTGGAGGCGGCAACTGCCAGTATATAAGGTAACACTTGCTGGAAGTCTGCCAGGCCCCAGTAGGCAATTAACGCCCCGATGAGAGTGGTGAAGCTGGCCAGAATATTAAACCACAGCGCCTTGCCCCGGCTGTAACCACTATGCAGCAACACGGCAAAGTCACCGACTTCCTGCGGGATCTCATGCGCCGCCACCGCCAGACTGGTCACAATGCCCAAATGGATATCGGTAAGAAAGGCCGCGGCGATCAACACTCCATCGACCAGGTTGTGCATGCCATCCCCGATTAATACCAGCGTGCCGGCCGCCTGACCGTGTTGGTCTTCATCCGGTGTGTGGGCTTCACAGTGTTCCACATGACAATGGCGCCACAGCACCAGTTTCTCTAACAGGAAAAATCCCAGTATGCCGAGCAGAACCGTTAAACCAAGGGCATGAAAATCCTCCACGCCACGCATCGCATGAGGGAGCAAGGCGAGAAAAGCTGCGCCTAGCAGGGCACCGATCGCAAAACTGACAAAATGCGGCAAAACGCGATTGCGTACCGCATCCGGTAAGAGCAAAAATACCGCCGCAGCCAGCACACTGAGCACCCCCCCCAGCAGGCTGAATAATATAATCCAGGCAAGCAGACTCACTCTTAATCCCCAAGTCGTTAATAAGTTGCGCGCATGTTACCCGATTACCGCGCCTCAGGTCCTGCTAGATTCGAACCAGATAACACTGGCCATGCGACCGGTCACACCATCACGTCGGTAGGAATAGAAACGTTCCGCTTCCTGCCAGGTGCAACGGTCACCCCCGTATACCTCGGTTACCCCACGCTGCCCCAGCTGTTGTCGTGCCAGTTGATAAATATCCATCCACCAGTGACCCGGCCGGCTGGGCCGAAAAGCCGTGCGGGCATCCGCATCGATACGCAGAAAAGCCTCGCGCACTTCTTCACCCACTTCATAGGCATTCGGCCCGATGGCCGGGCCTAACCAGGCCAATAGTTGCTCCCCCGGCAGTTGTAGCGCCGTGACGGTGCGATCAATGATACCAGCGGCCAAGCCGCGCCAACCGGCATGCACCGCCGCCACGCGACGGCCCGCCCGATCACATAACAACACTGGCAGACAGTCGGCAGTTAATACGGCACATATCACGCCAGCGACATCGGTATAAGCGGCATCCGCTTCTATGACTTGTTCCGACCCTTCCAAAAGTCTGCCGGCATTCACCACCGCCAGACCGTGCACCTGATTGAGCCAGATCGGCTCCGTGGGTAACCCGAGCCGGCGTCGGTTTTCCATCACCGCAGGGGGATCATCACCCACGTGCATCGCCAGGTTCAGTGACGCATAAGCACCTTGACTGATCCCGCCTTGCCGCCAACTGGTCCCCGCATGGACATTTGCGGGCGCGGGCCAATCGGCCGGCAGCCACACTTTGTTATTCCGCTCGAGTGTCACGGTTTATCCCACCACGCAGCATCTTCAGCCTGCAAGGCCGCTTCCGCATCTGCGCGTAAACTGACCAAAAGGGATTCCATATCCGCAGGCATATCTGCCTTCCATTCCAGGGTTTCACCGCTAACCGGATGAACCAGACCCAGGCGCCCGGCATGCAGTGCCTGGCGTCGAAAATGACGCAATGTCTCGGTCAAGCTTTCATTGCAGCCTTTCGGCAGGCGCAAGCGACCGCCGTAGACCGGATCGCCAACCAGAGCATGATGGATATGTGCCATGTGCACACGAATCTGATGGGTTCGTCCCGTTTCCAGACGGCAACAAATCCAGCAATGGGCGCGAAAGCGTTCCACCACCCGATAATGGGTTACTGCCGGCTTGCCGTTTGGAACGACAGCCATGCGCTTGCGCTGCACCGGGTGGCGGCCAACCGGGGCATCGACCGTACCGCCCGCTGTCAGCACCCCGGTCACCACTGCCTGGTATTCGCGCAACAGGCTGTGGGCCTGAAGTTGCTCAACCAACGACTTCTGCGCCGTCAGGGTTCTTGCCACCACGAGTAAGCCGCTGGTGTCCTTATCGATGCGATGCACCACCCCGGCACGGGGAATCGTGTTGAGGCCGGCATCGTGGTGCAACAAGGCATTCACCAGGGTGCCAGCCGGATTCCCCGCGGCCGGGTGCACCACCAGACCCGCTGGCTTGTTGATCACAAGCAACTGTTCATCTTCATACACGATTTCCAGCGGAATGGCTTCCGCCTGCCAATCCGTCTGTTCCTCCAACTCGGCATGGACTTCCACCTGCTCACCGCCCCATACCTTGTCTCGACCGCGAAGTTGCTGCCCATTCACACGTACCTGACCCGCCTTTAACCATTGAGTGAGGCGCGAACGGGAATACCCGTCAAACAGTTGTGCCAGCGCCTGATCCAGACGCATACCAGCACAGGACGGGGGAATCTCACCATGGAGAATTTGTATGTCAGTCATTGTAAATGAGAGTACTCTGGTCCGTTGTCGGTGATTTGTCGATTTATCATACCGTTATATGCGAGTATACTGCCGCACCAATAGCACCAGAAGTCGGAACCAACCCGGCTCGCCGTCGGCCCAAACCTGATTAATCAATAACGAATGACGTTCATGCTGCGACTGTTACACATTGCTCTGCTCTTACCCTTACTGCTGGGCCTGCATGGCTGCTCGTCCTCGCCTGATGCCGATGACCCTACTGCAGGCTGGACCGTCGAGGAAATCTACGAAGAGGCGAAAGCTGAACTGGACAATGGTCAATATGAAACCGCCATCCAGCTATTTGAAAGACTCGAATCACGCTTTCCCTATGGTGTTTACGCCGAGCGGGCGCAACTTGAAGCCGCCTATGCCTATTACAAATACAACGAACCGGAGTCGGCCATTCTGGCAGCGGAGCGTTTCATCAAACTGCACCCCAACCACCCCAAGGTAGCCTATGCCTATTACCTGCGCGGACTGGCCAGTTTTGATGCGGATCAATCCCTCATGAACCGCGTTTTCAGACAGGACCCCACCGAACGGGATCCCAAAGCGGCCCGGCGGGCGTTTGCCTATTTTGGGGAACTGGTGCGGAAGTTTCCCCATAGTGAATACAGCCGGGAAGCCATCAACCGCATGTATGACCTGCGTGATGGTCTGGCGAAATACGAAATCCATGTGATTAAGTATTACCTTAAACGCCAGGCTTATGTGGCCGCCGCTAACCGGGCCACCTATATTCTGCAGAATTACCAGAACACGCCCTATGTTCCCGATGCCTTAGGCGCCATGGTTGAGGCCTACCACAAAATGGGCCTGGATGATTTGGCTGGGGATGCCCTACAGGTGTTACAGCTTAACTATCCGGACCACAAAATCACCCGCAAGGCAAAAAAACTGCCATTGGCACCCACATCCTGATACCCGTGGCAATTGGATTTAGATAGCATCTTCGCCTTCTTCGCCGGTGCGAATTCGTACTGTGCGTTCAACACTAGTAACAAATATCTTGCCATCACCGATCTTGCCGGTGCGTGCCGCATTGATAATCGCCTCAATACATTGATCCACCATGCTCTCAACGATCACCAGTTCGATTTTGACCTTGGGTAGAAAATCGATGACGTATTCGGCACCACGATAAAGTTCGGTGTGGCCTTTCTGGCGACCAAAGCCTTTGACTTCAGTGGCAGTCATACCCGTGATGCCAATCTCGGACAGGGCTTGACGAACATCATCCAATTTAAAAGGTTTGATGATGGCTTCTACTTTTTTCATCACATAATCCTTTGGGTCATTTTTATATTTATCTATTTGGATTGCGTTTATAAACAATTTTTGCCATCAAAGACAGGGGCGAGCATGAATTTTCCCGCTTTCACTTTCGTTGTCGGCTGTATCCCGAGGTGATCGGATAGCGCCGATCCCGACCAAAGGCCCGCGGGGTGATACGGATCCCCGGCGGTGCCTGACGGCGTTTGTATTCATTTCGATCCACCATGTTAATGACCCGTATCACGGTATCACGCCCATAACCCGCGGCGACAATGTCCTCCAGACCCTGATCCTGTTCCACGTACATTTCCAGTATGCCATCGAGGATATCGTACGGTGGCAGGCTGTCCGTGTCCTGCTGGTCGGCAGCAAGTTCGGCGGATGGCGGCCGATCAATCACCCGGCGGGGAATCACTTCACTGATGCTGTTGCGGTACTCCGCCAGGCGGTATACCAGGGTCTTCGGGACATCCTTGAGGACATCATAGCCCCCTGCCATGTCACCATAAAGGGTGGCATAACCCACCGCCATTTCACTCTTGTTGCCGGTAGTCAGCACCATTTTGTGCTTTTTATTGGAAATGGCCATCAGGACCACCCCGCGGCAACGGGCCTGGATATTCTCTTCCGTGGTATCCGCCGGCTTGCCGGCAAATTCATTTTTCAGGGAAGCCAGAAAGGCCTCGAAACTGGTTTCAATCGGGATCACATGGTGCTCAATTCCAAGGATCTCCGCTTCTTCGGCCGCATCCTCCACGCTCATCTCCGAGGTATAGCGCGAGGGCATCATTACCGCCTCGACCTGTTCCGGCCCCAGGGCGTCCGCCGCCACCGCCAGAGTCAGGGCTGAATCAATCCCACCCGACAAACCGATAATGACCCCCTCAAAACCGTTCTTGGTGACAAAATCCTTCACTCCGAGTACCAGGGCTTCATACACACTGGCTTCCTGGGACAGCGGTTCCGCCAACGGACCGAGATGCGGAATCATGTGCTTGGCCTCGATAGCGAAATCCACCGGGTACAGGCCTTCGCAAAAGGCCGGCATGCGCTGCACCACATTACCTTCGGCATCCATCACGAAGGAATCACCGTCAAAGATCAGTTCATCCTGCCCCCCCACCAGGTTGGCATACACCACCGGTATATGATTCTCCTTCACCCGGTCGGTGACGACATGCTCGCGTTCGCCGCTTTTGTACAGGTGATAGGGAGACGC
>JAHEIJ010000186.1 GCA_024639445.1 Gammaproteobacteria bacterium | reverse complement strand
GGTTATTTGTTAGCGTGATTATTCAAACAAACACTCTGAAAAACCACCTATCAGGTCTCATTCTTCTGCTTCCGCAGCACAGTCAACACACAGCTCTGTATAGGGCAATGCCCGTAAACGTTCTATAGGGATCGTTGTATCGCACATGCTACAGATATCGTAGTTTCCAGCCTCAATACGCTGTAAGGCATGTTCAATCTTCAACAAGGTCGCGCGTCCTTCCGCATCCAGCGCATTTAACACCTCCTCATTCTCCATTTGCACAGCTTGTTCTTCAAAATCCTTCTCGACTGGATTGTCCTCATTACGCAGATCCCTTTGAATATTTGACACTCGCTGTAATAGCTCTTGCCGCTTGGCGAGTAACAGTTTGCGTATATCATTAAACTTATTCATTGTTCACCTGTCATTGGTTGCCTGATATACCAATAGCCTTGTACAGCATCTGTTCCAGACTATCGAATCACGGATCAATCCTGGCCGGTTTTTATATTCGCCTGGAATGGTCTGCTGAAATTAATTTTTCATAGCCTACTTCATTTTAGCTCAAACCGAGGGTTTAATTCCTAATATTAAAACGTAACCTTATCTCTTGAGGTCTTAAAATATTTAATAAAACCATGCTGCGTCACAAGAGAAACATCCCGCATTGCCTGACGGCAAGTCGGGATATTTTCGAAATATTAATTGGGGAAAATCTGGTTTTATTAAAATGCAGGTTGCATTCCAGCATGTACTGCAGGTATTTCGGCATCTTCTTCGATATGAACGAGTACTACGCCATCATCTGTGATGCGAACACATTCCATATAAAAAAGCACATCTATATTCACTAAAGTGCAATGTAGCTTACCATCACATTTGCCTGCGTGCTGTTCAGGAACTTCATCCAGCAGTATATACATGCCCCCTTTAGAGAGATCCCGGATTTCACCTGTCATTGTTCCTAAAACAGGATGATACAAACGTACTGGAGCATTGACCAACTCGCGTTTATGTAAACGTCGTTCAATCATGCACACCTCCTGTTATATAAAACTATTACTATTTATAGCACTTTTCCTGCGCGAGAGCACATATAATTAAAACTGCTAAGCCATTGAAAACCTGTCATTAATACGAGAACTATTTAGACCACTTCCAGAATTATATAAATTTATTCAAGAGAAAAATCCATTAGCAGAGATTTTATTGGGTTGATATTAAACTTTGAGGTTATTACATCAACAAACAACGGTAAGGCATCACCATTTAATTATATTCAAATGCCCCACACAATCATGACAACCAGTATCATACTATTGGCTTATTTTCTTACTACAAGATCAACAATTAGTGCTTTCTAAAAAAAAGATATGACCCTATTGCCAGCGCCACAGCACCACCAATATATTTATACATGACTCTGTCTAGTGGCGAACCGGAAAAGGCTACTGATACCTGTGACGTCACTGACTCGGATTCACTATAGCCCCAATACAACAGTCCAACACCAACCACAAGTAAAGCGAGACTAATCAATTTATTCTTCATTTACTCTCTCCACTCAGAAAAAATAATCAGCCTGTCGATGAGTTCATTTTATGCATGCCAATTAACAGCCATACATCCCATATATAAAGATAATAAAATTAACCCGGTTGACAGCAACATTACTAACGTCGACAAAACCTGAGCATATTCCAGCAATCCTAAACAGGATACAATATTGTTCCAATCATGTATGTCGGATATCAATACTCGCCTGATGATAAACGGATCAGAGTCGCATAAGCGTAATGATTGTGTCTGCTTATCGGCAGAACATGAAACAGATCAAGAAATGGCTCAGTAGCCAATCGTAAAAATATTTCAATTTTCAGTTCTTGATAAGGATTTAATTTCCCCAGATATGCTGATTAACTGTGGCGCATCGCTTTCATGATATATCAGAACATAGTCAGCGATGTGAAAACGATCACCATTATCTAACGAATGCCAGTTAATCATTTGTTTATTGATATAAGTACCATTAGTACTATTCATATCCTGCAAGTAATATTTACCATCTATGTTTACAATCTGTGCATGATGACGACTTGTCTTGCGCCCCTTCAGGCGAATATCCTGTGTTGTTCCCCTTCCGATTTGCATGCGCTCTTTATCCAGGCTGTATTCAGAAATTACGTGTCCATGGACATATACAGAAAGCCGAGGTTTATTTTCATTTCTAGCCGGGCCGGGCCGGGGTAATAAACATTCTTTCGGTAAATTACCTGTACGCTCAACATAAGGTGGCCATTCAAGTTTGCGGATCGCCGCCTGCATGGCTTTCTCATCAACAAACCGGTTATTTGATATACAAGCTGAAATAAGGGTCATATCGCATAAAACATTAATCAAGCGGGGTATTCCACCGGTAAAACACATAATAAGTGGCAATAGCTCAGTCGAAAATTCAACCGTATGCTCACCACCGGCAATCCACAAACGATACTCGATATAGCGACTGACCTCTTCTTGTGTTAAGGGCTCAATATGGCAACTGAGGCGAATCTGTTGAGACAGAGCATCTTTCTGTTGAGGGCTATGTAACAAATTCAGTTCCAATTGGCCACACAACACGACATGCATAAGTTTGCGCCCATTCTTCTCCATATTCGCCAGCATACGTATCTCTTCGAGAACCTGAGGCTTAAGTCGCTGGGCCTCATCTACGACCAACAACACAAACTTGCCACTGAAATGCGTTTTACGACAAAATCGATATAGTGCTTCAGATAATTTCGCTTTATTACTGGAGTCAGGATTGAGTCCATACTTTAAGCAAACTGCGAGCAAAAACTCTGATGCTGTTAATTGCGTTTGCTGGATTCGGGCTAAGGCGACATCATCCTGCAAGTCAGCCAGAACATGTTCCAGCACCACTGACTTGCCAACTCCAGGATCTCCAGTGATTACCCCAATTCCATCTCGCACATGGAAAAGATAATTCAAATAAGCCGTTGCGCGACTATGCCCATCTCCCATGAAAAAGTAGCGCGCATCGGCCGTGAGGCGAAAAGGATAATCGTCCAGTTTGAAAAAGTCGCGGTACATGATATCTGGCTTATAATGCTTTTTTCGTATCTGCCCTGACCGAGAATTCAAACTTGAATCCTAAAACACCTCTATTTCGGAAAAATAGTAAGCCGTCACGTTTTGTAGCTTTTCTTTATAAGGCTAACCACTTTAGATGTAGAAAATTATTTTCCTGGACGCATTGCTCATCTTCTATTTTTGGATAGAAAATTTTCTTCGAAAGACATGATTAATTCATTGATTCAAATGAATATTAATGGACTCTATTCATCGGATCGGGTGGGATAAGGAAACAATAAATAATTACGGCAAAAACACTAACTTCCTGACACTTGGTTCATCCCTCACGTTCAAGATCTGTATAAATATCTACACCATGTGTTGGACAAATTGACTCAGCCGGTATCATTTTTTCAAGTTGCCATTTTTTAATCGCCGATCGTTTTGCCTCCCCGGTTACCAGAAACCACACTTGCCTGGCCTGGCTTAACCTGTTAGCGCTTAGGCTAATACGTTCCGATGGTGGCTTCGGCGCATCGTTCACTACCAATACATCTGGCGCACCCGCGTCATTCCCTAAGTTATGACCGGGAAACAAACTGGCGGTGTGACCATCTTCGCCCAGGCCCAACAAAACGAGGTCAAAGTTACCAGTACCCTTGAGGATACTCATATAAGTATTTGCACCTTCTACAGCACCCAGCTCCGCCGGAATGGTATGAATTTGTTCCGGAGGAATTGCAACATGACTTAACCAGCTTTGCTGCGCCATAGTGTCATTACGTTCCGCCGCCCCAACAGGGAGGCAACGCTCGTCGCCAAAATAAATATGCCAGCCTGACCAGTCGGTCTTGATATTTCGTAATCCGTGATAAACAGCCTTTGGCGTACCACCACCGGCAAGCACCATTCGAAAACAAGCATGGGTCGAAAGAGTTTGTTGAGCAAAATCAGAAATATTTTGTATAACATCCTGTTTCAAGGCATCACTGTCAGGATAATTATGCCACCGGCGGATCTGTCTCATGGGCTAATCAGATCTCATTGCGCCACACATGATCTTCGCTATCAAACAAGCGGGTGGTTTCTTCCGGCCCCCAGGTACCAGCAGGATACGTGTGAATAAACGTCGTATCCTGTGACCATTGCCTTAAAATCGGATCCACCACGCGCCAGGCCCATTCCACTTCGTCAAAACGAATGAAAAGGCTTCGATCTCCTTCAATCACATCCAGCAATAGAGTCTCATAGGCCTCAAGCGGTTGTTCATTTTCTTCCCGATAAGAAGCTACCAACTTTACTGTGCGGGTGTTCATATCCAAACCTGGTTGCTTTGCATGTACTTCCATATGCATACATTCATTCGGCTGAATAGACAAGACAATCCAGTTGGGCTCAATATTCTCAAGCGGGGTTTCACGAAACAATTGTTGTGGCGGATGCTTGAAACGAATACTAATCGCGGACATTTGTTGAGGCATGCGCTTGCCCGTACGCAAATAAAAAGGCACACCTCGCCAACGCCAATTATCAATATAGAACTTGGCAGCAACAAAAGTTTCCGTAGTTGAATGTTTCTCCACCGCTTTTTCTTCCTGGTAGCCTGGTACAGTCTCACCATGGACGGTACCCAGCGCATACTGGGCGCGAAAGGCATATGAGCTGACGGCACGCTTGGGTATGGGTCGAATCGATCTTAAGACCTTGACCTTCTCATCTCGTAAAGCGTCTGCATAAAGCATGGCCGGAGGCTCCATCGCCACAACTGTCATCAACTGCATCAGATGATTTTGCAACATATCGCGCAGGGCACCGGTTTTGTCAAAATACCCCGCGCGGTTACCGATCCCCTTGTCTTCCGCAACGGTGATCTGGACGTGATCGATATAATTCCGGTTCCATATCGGTTCAATTAACGTATTGGCGAAACGAAAAACCAACAGATTCTGAACGGTTTCCTTGCCAAGATAATGATCAATACGGTAAATCTGCTCTTCGCTGAAATATTCATGCAAGCGGCTGTTCAGAATCTTGGCGCTTTCAATGTCCTCGCCAAAAGGTTTTTCAACCACAATACGGAGTTGGGAGAAACTTTCACCAAAACCGGCTTTATACAGCTGGGTTACAACGC
>JAHEIJ010000185.1 GCA_024639445.1 Gammaproteobacteria bacterium | reverse complement strand
TGACGAGCATCATAAACTGGCCGGGCGTGCCAAGGACATCGGATCCGCTGCGGTATTTGTCTCGCTGGTTAACGTCATAGTGATCTGGTCCATGTACGTTTATCAATATTTCAGAATTCAATAAATAAGGTATGAATTTATGTCTGCGTTGATTTGTGGCTCTTTTGCCTACGACACCATTATGGTGTTTCATGACAAGTTCAAAAATCATATCCTGCCGGATCAGGTGCATATTCTGAATGTTTCCTTTCTCGTACCGGACATGCGACGTGAGTTTGGTGGTTGTGCCGGTAATATTGCCTTTAACCTGAAAATGCTGGGCGAAGAACCCTTGCCTATGGGTACGGTAGGAGCCGACTTCAGTCCCTATGCGGACTGGATGGATCGCTTCGGGATTAGCCGTCAGTATGTCATGGAAATGGATACTTATACCGCCCAGGCATTCATTACAACTGATATGGATGATAATCAGATCACTGCATTTCATCCCGGTGCCATGAACCTGTCGCATGAGAACAGTGTCATGCAAACAAACGGGATCAAACTCGGTATTGTCGCACCGGATGGTCGTGATGGAATGTTGCAACATGCGGAACAATTTGTTGAATCCAGTATCCCGTTTATGTTTGATCCCGGCCAGGGCTTACCCATGTTTAATGGTGACGAACTGCTGGATTTTGTCGACAAGGCAACCTGGGTGGCGCTTAATGATTATGAGGCCCAGTTGATGGAAGAGCGGACCGGCAAGACACCACATGAGCTGGCCGGCATGGTGGATGCGTTGATTATCACTCGCGGGTCAAAGGGTTCGCAGATATACACCTCTCAACATCGCCACGAGATTCCATTGGCTAAAGCCAGTGCCATAAAAGATCCCACGGGTTGTGGTGATGCCTATCGCGCCGGTTTACTGTATGGCTTACTCAATGACCTGGATTGGGAAAACACCGGCCGGGTTGCCTCGTTGATGGGCGCGATAAAAATCGAGAGTCATGGCACCCAGAACCATGTTTTTCTGCTGGATGAGTTTTTTGACAGGTTCAAGGAAAACTTCGGTTACAGATTGTAATCACTAAAGTCTACAATCGCGGGTTCTATTGTGTCTCCTCATAAGTGGCGTAATACACTGTAAATGTAAACAATTGTAACGTCGTCGAGCACTGGCTGTTTTAAAAATTGGGTAATCACTATTATTTGTCAGCAGTTTTGTTATCCCCCTACATTCTGTGTTTGATACTGTAGCCAGGTCGTATCCGGTAGGATGCATATCGAGTTGAATTTGTTTGTATCGATTCAAAATCAATAAGTCGGGAGGTTGTCATGCAGTTGGAAGCTATCAATGTCGAGGAAATAATCAGTACCTATATAATTCCTTGGGGCATCAACATTTTTCTGGCTCTCGCGGTTTTTATTATTGGCCGCTGGGTAGCAAATATAGTAGTACGAATCATAAAACGACTAATGAAAACGGCGAATATGGATGAAGTGCTGATTGGTTTTTTGGCGAGCA
The DNA here is from genome assembly GCA_024639445.1 of Gammaproteobacteria bacterium. GTDB lineage: Bacteria > Pseudomonadota > Gammaproteobacteria > UBA6429 > Thiohalophilaceae > JAHEIJ01. The sequence continues at coordinate 3,713 of JAHEIJ010000185.1, read as the reverse complement.
TTTTAAACGTCGTGTTGCTGGTGGTGGTTGTGATCGCTGCTCTTGAACAATTGGGAGTCAATACCACTTCGTTGTTGGCAGTGTTTGCCGCTGCCGGTTTGGCGGTTGGCCTGGCATTAAAGGATTCACTCTCTAATTTTGCCGCGGGGGTTATGCTGATTATCTTCAAGCCGTTTAAGGTGGGTGATTTTGTTGAGGCCGCCGGTATAGCAGGTGTGGTAGAGGTAATCAGGATTTTTAATACTCAACTGCGTACCGGAGATAATCGCGAAATTATCGTTCCCAATGCACAGATCTATGGCGACATCATTACCAATTTCAGTGCACGGGAGCAGCGTCGCATCGACCTGGTGATTGGCATTGGTTATGAGGATGATATTCGGGCTGCAAAGCAGGCTCTCGAAGAGATTTTGAAAACCGATACACGTATATTAGAAGATCCAGCGCCTGTTATTCTGGTATCCGAGCTTGGTGAAAGCAGCATCGATTTGGCGGTGCGCCCCTGGGTAATCAGCGCCGATTACTGGAATGTCCGCTCGGATTTATTGGAAACCATTAAACATGAATTCGATACCAAAGGTATATCCATTCCCTATCCACAGCGCGATGTGCATATACACCAGGCAGTGGCTTAGTTACTAATCATTGAGGAATTTAATTGTAGTCGCTGATGGCGACAAGTTGGTTTATGTTGATATTCGAGGTAGGCAATGCGTAAAAAGCAATGGTTAGGTTTGGTGCTATTTATAACGGTAAACCAGGTTATAGCCGCTGAATCGACTGATGAGCAGGCTGTAGAACAGACAGTAAAAACATCGGTATGGAACAGTGAGGCCGAATTGGGACTGGTCATGACAACCGGTAATACGGAAACGGAAACATTTTTACTTAAAGCGAAGGTCATCAATACGCGCGAAAAGTGGAAGCATATTGTCCGGGGCGAAGCGTTACGCAATGCCGAGGGTGATGATGTCGTTACAGCGGAAAGGTATTTCCTCAGTGGTAAATCTGAATATACGTTTCGAAGGCGTTCCTATGTGTATGGGTTAATAACTTATGATGATGACCGATTCAGTGGCTTTGACTATATCGTCACCGGCATTTTGGGTTATGGCCGTGTTGTTATGGATCGTGAGAAGCTCAAACTGAACCTGGAAATCGGTGCGGGTGGGCGGCAGAGCGAACCTGAGATTGGTGAAACCAATAATGAAACAGTGGGCCGGGCCGCGGGTGATTTCGAGTGGAAGATCAGCAAGAGCGCGACCTTTATCCAGGAATTATCAACCGATGTTGGTGAGGACAAGTCCATTAGTCGATCCCTGACAGCGCTGTCCACCAAGATAAACAGTTACCTGTCATCGAGAATTGCCTATCAAGTCAGATACACATCAGAAGTGCCTCCCGGGATTGAAAAGAAGGATACCGAACTGACGTTCACACTGGTGGCCAAATATTAACCATATAGAGGTAAGGTAAATGGGCCTGATCAGATACTTGCGGCTCTATTGCAGGTTTAGAAAAGTACATTTTTTGAGGTAATAGCCAAATCATATCCCGGCAGTGTAATGATCTATGTCAATAACAATACTTTTTGTAAGTAAAAATTACCCGCTACAATGCCTTCGCACTAAATCGTGCTATACCTTAGCAATACTCTATCGCTATCTTGCCAGGTGATATGAAGTGAGAACAAATGCCTGATACCTTGTTTGATTCCGACAAACACAAGGTTCTGCTGTTTACTGACATGGTGACAGGAGATGGGGGTGTCCAGTGTAACCAGGTGTTTATTTATCATGACCACCATGCCGCTTTGCTTGATCCGGGTGGCCAATTAACCTTCCAACCCTTACAACTGGCGATCACTGAAATTTGCCCAATTCGGGAGCTGGACTATGTGATTGCCTCACATCAGGATCCTGACATTATCAGCTCGCTGGATCGCTGGCTTATGTACTCCCATGCCAGGATCATGATTTCTTGCCTGTGGGAACGCTTCCTGCCCCACTTGATACCGGGTTACAAGAGTGAAAACGGCGTGAGCCGGATAGTGGGTATTCCGGATGAGGGTATGGATATCCCATTGGGTGACAGCGTCATTAAGGCATTGCCAGCACACTTCCTGCACTCAGTGGGGAACTTCAGCTTTTATGATCCTGTCAGTAAAATTCTGTTCTCCGGGGATGTCGGGGCGTCAATGCCAGAAGTCGATCATGCTAAACCAGTCGATGACTTTGCTGCACATGTATCAAGTATGCAGGGGTTTCATCAACGTTACATGGGTTCCAATCAAGCGTGTCGCCTGTGGGTAAACATGGTGCGGGAACTCGATGTGGAAATGATGATACCGCAACACGGTCGTCCTTTCATTGGAAAGGAAAGCATTAATGAATTCCTTGACTGGTTGAGTGAACTCAAATGTGGTATCGACTTGATTGACCAATCAAATTACCAGATCCCTTAAGCACTAAGCAGGTTGGCACTGAGAATGTTTTCCAGTTCCTGCAAGGTCTTGACTGGAGGCTGGCAGGTGGTTCCGCTGCAGTGATAGGCGATGAAGTCGTCCGCAACTTCGCGTTGCGCCAACAATCCCGGTAGTTCTATCACATCATTGGGGATAGCAAAACAGAGCCGACGCGTAGCGTAACCTTGCTGACAGGCGCGCAATCCGGCGGCAAGATTTTCCTTGTCACCACGCATCACGATAATCTCCGGTGGGTAAAGGTATTCTTCCAGGGCATCGAGCAAGGCGCAGTGCACATAGGGCATCTGGCTCATTGTCTGCCAGCTGCTTTGCAAGGTACGTTCCGCTGCCTTGAGGTAACGGGTTTCTCCCAACAGGTGTCCGAGGCGAGCCAAAGCCAGGGCTGCGATGCCATTACCGGCGGGCAGGGCATCATCCATGGTGGGTTTGGGGCGGTGGATGAGTTGTTCATGATCATTAGCGGTAAAGTAAAAGCCGCCATGTTCCTCATCTTCAAACTGGTCCAGGAGAAGATCCGCCAGTTGCTGAGCGAACTGCAAGTCTCTGCTGCGCCATTCAGCCTGTAACACTTCCAGCAGACCGTCGAGCAGGAACACATGATCGTCCAGATAGGCCGTGAGCCGGGCCTGGCCATCCTTGTAACTCGCCAGCAGACGACCGTCTTGAAATAACTGCGCGTGAATAAAGTCTACCGCCTTTTGCACTGATGCAACGAGGTCAGGCCGATCAAGCCGTCGTCCAGCTGAAGCCATGCCCTTGATCATGAGGCCGTTCCAGGCAGTGAGGACTTTCTCATCCCGTCCGGGGCGAATGCGTCGTTCACGTTGGGTAAACAGTGTTTGACGCGCACTCTGGAGATGGGCCGTCGCTTGTTCCGGCGTTAACCCCAGGGCCTCGGCAACAGGGATAATGTCCTGATACACGTGTAGATGCCATTGACCTTCAAAATTGGCGGGTCCATCGAGACCATAGATGCGGGAGGCCACGGCGTATTCGTCCTTGGACAATATCGCCTCAACGTCCTGCGGCGTCCACACGTAGAAGCGGCCTTCCTCACCTTCCGAGTCGGCATCGAGGGTGGCGTAATAACCGCCCTCTGGCGCCTGCATTTCGCGTATGACCCACTCCGCGGTTTCTTCGGTAATGCGCTTGAAGACACTGTGGCCACTCGCTTGCCACGCCTGGCTGTAGAGAGAGAGTAAGGGGCCGTTGTCGTAAAGCATTTTTT